>CALAKE010000436.1 GCA_937922775.1 uncultured bacterium
CAGGTCCTGCGACAGAAGGCCTTCGCTCTCGGCCAACTGGTCCTCCAACCGGAAGAGTGTGCGCTGGGAGTCGAGGACGTTCTGAAAGTTGGTGAGGCCCGCGAGGTACTGGGTTCGTACCAGATCTACCGCACGCTGGCTGGCGTCGACCGCCTCCATGAGCTTCTGCTGCCGTGCTTGCTCCTTGGAGTAGGCGACGAGCGAGTTTTCGACATCCTCGAGCGCCAGCAGCACGGTCTGCTCGTAGGCCAGGAAGAGCTGCTCGGTGCGCGCCTCCTCGACCTGGATCTGGCTGCGGACGCGGCCCGCATTGAAGATGTTCCAACGCATTCCGGGGACTATGCTCCACGAGACCCCCGAGCCGTCACCGGGGCCGGCTACATCGAAGGTCAACAAGCCGGCGAGGGAGAAGCGGGGGTATAGGTCCGCCGTGGCGACGCCGATCTGTGCCGTCTGTGCCGCCAGCGCTCGCTCGGCGCTGCGGATGTCGGGCCGCTGGCGCAGGAGCTCGGCGGGCAGGCCCACTGCGATCGTGTCCGGTGGCACCGGTACTTCGGTAGGTTCTCCCAGCTCATCGTGCAGGCTCCCCGGGGGCGTACCGATGAGGATCGCCAGTCGATTGAGGGCGAACTCGAGAGCGGCCTCCAGGTTCGGGATGGTCGCTTCCGTGTCCGCCAGGTTCGATTCCGCCTGAGCAACGTCGAGGGCGGAGGTTAGCCCGGCGTTGAAGCGATCGCGAGTGAGCTGCAGTGAATCTCGCTGAAGCTCGATGTTTTGTTGCGCGAACTCGATACGCATTTGGAAGGCGCGGACATCGACATAGCTCGCGGCGACCTCCGAGAAGAGCGACACCATGACGTCGCGGTAGTCCTCGATGGATGCTTCGAATCCTGCCTCAGCCGACTCGATGCCGCGACGAATGCGGCCGAACACGTCGATCTCCCAGCCCAGAGCAAAGCCTGCGGCGAGAACGCCGGCCGTGTCGGTGCCGTCGGTGACCACAGCGGCGCTTGCGGCGCCCAGGCTGTAGTCGGCCGTGGCGCCAACTTGCGGCCACTGTTCACCCGTGGCCACGCCGACCTGGGCACGCGCCTCCATGATCCTCGCCACGGCCCGCTGCAGGTCGAGGTTAGCGTGCTCGGCGCGGGCGATGAGCGCGACGAGCTTGTCATCATCAAAGGTCTGCCACCAGACGCGCACCGGCGACTCGCTCTGCTCGAACTCCTGCATCGTTGCCTGGTGCCATACGTCGGGCAAGGGTTGTTCGTTGGGAAGGGGGTCTTCTGGCCGCACGTAGTCGGGCCCGACCAGGCAGCCGGGAAGGCTGACGGCCACGAGGACGACTGCGGCAATGGCTGTTGTGAGTCGTCGATGTCTCATCTCAACTCACCCCCCCCAGCGGCTGGGTGTCGGTTGGCGGCAGGGGCTCCGCCTGCGGCTCCATGGAGGGTGGGCCTGCCGGTTGCCTTCCTCCCGGTGGGCCATCTCCCTCCGCGGCCGGCTCCTTGCTGCGGAGCTCGCGCAGCTTCTGTACGGCCACATAAAAGACCGGGATGAAGAGGACTCCCAAGACGGTCGACAAGAGCATGCCGAAAAAGACCGCGGTCCCGAGCGAGCGCCGGCTGCCGGAGCCTGCACCGCTGGCGATCAACAGCGGCACTACACCGAGGATGAACGAAAACGCCGTCATCAGCACGGGTCGGAAGCGCTGGCGCGCGGAGATCTCGGCGGCCTCGATGATCGACTTGCCCTCTTCACGGAGCTGCTTGGCGAACTCGACGATGAGGATGGCGACCTTGGCCGACAGGCCGATCAGAAGCACCAGCCCGATCTGGGTGTAGATGTTGTTGTCGAAGGATCGGATCAAGGTGCCGTACATGGCACCAATGAGCGCGAAGGGGATGGCCATGACGACCGCCATGGGGATCATCCAGCTCTCGTACTGTGCCGCCAGGAACAAGAAGACGAAGATGAACGCCAACGTGAAGATGATCGGCGCCTGGTTGCCGGCGAGAATCTGCTGGTAGGTGGTGCCGGTCCACTCGTAGCCCATCGATGGCGGCAGCGACTCGGCAGCCAACTGTTGCATCGCCTGCTGGGCCTGGCCCGAGCTGAAGCCCGGTCGTGGTGAGCCGGTAATCGTGGCCGCGGGATAGAGGTTGTAGCGATTGACCGCCTGTGGGCCCACGGTGTCCTGCACGGTAAGCAACGTTCCCATGGGGATCATGCTGCCGTCGCCGCCGCGGACCTCGAGCTGGCTGATTTGATCGACCTGGCTGCGGAAATCGGCGTCGGCCTGGAGCATCACCCGGTAGGTGCGACCGAACAGGTTGAAGTCGTTGACGTAGGCCGAGCCCAGATACGCCTGCAGAGCATCGAAGACATCGCTCAGCGGAATGCCGAGCGTCTTTACCTTGGTCCGGTCGACCTCCAGATAGAGCTGCGGCACGTTGGCTCGGAAGTTGCTGTTCATGCGGGTCAACATCGAATGACTGTTGCCAGCGGCCACCAGGTCGTCGCCGAAGGTCTGCAGTTGCTGGAAACCGACATTGCCGCGATCCTGCAGGATAAATTCGAAACCGCCGGCAGTGCCGAGACCATCGATCGGCGGCGGGATAAAGGTGAACGCTATGCCCTCTTGCATCTGGCCGACGTCACGACCCAGCGTCGCGGCGACCGCGAGGGCATTGAGCTCCGGTTCCGTCCGCTCGCTCCAGTCCGACAAGACCACAATCGCGGCCCCGGCGTTGCTGCTTTGCTGCGCATCCAGCATCGAGTAGCCGCCGATCGTAATCACGTCGACCACGCCGAGATCAGGCCTCATGAGGTCCTGAGTCATGCGGTCGAGGACTTCCTCTGTGCGTTCCAGGGAGGCGGCATCGGGCAGCTTGACGTTGGCGAAGAAATAACCCTTGTCCTCATCGGGAAGGAATCCCCCCGGCACGTTGACGAAGCCGAAGTAGCCGAGCACGAGGACACCGATGAACAGGAGCATGACGAAGGCCGAGCGGCGCACCAGGACCTTCACCAGGCCCATGTAGGCGTTGGTGCTGACGTCGAACCACTTATTGAACTGACTGAAGAACCAGCCACGCTTTTCGGGCGAGGGGCGCAGAAGCATGCCGCACAGCGCCGGGCTCAGCGTCAACGCGTTGATTGACGAGAAGACCGTTGCCGTGGCGATGGTGATGGCGAACTGGGAATAGAGGCGCCCGGTGATGCCCCCCATCATGGTGACGGGCACGAAGACGGCCAGCAGCACCATGGTCGTGGCCACGACGGGGCCTGTGACCTGCTCCATCGCCTTGGCCGTTGCCTCCTTGGCCCCGAGCCCTTCGTCGTCGATCAGGCGCATTGTGTTTTCGACGACAACAATGGCGTCGTCAACGACAATGCCGATGGCAAGCACCAGTCCGAAGAGTGTCAGAGTGTTGATCGACATCCCCATGGCCATCATCACCGCGAAGGTGCCGAGCAGCGACACAGGGATGGTGATCGACGGAACGAGCGTCGTGCGGAAATCCTGGAGAAAGATATAGACCGTGAAGATGACAAGGAGGATGGCGATGAAGAGCGTTTCGATCACCTCGGCGATCGAGGCGTTGATCGAGCGCGTCGAGTCATACGCGATCTTGTAGAGGAGACCCTCGGGGAATCGTGTCTCGAGCTCGGCCATGGCGACCCGGACACCCTCGGCAACCTGCAGCGCATTGGCGCCCGGGAGCTGGTAGAGGGCGACGCCGATCGAGGGCTCGCCGTTGAGCTGAACGTACCAGCTATAGGCCTGGGCGCCGAGCTCCACTCGTGCGACATCGCGCACGCGAAGGATTCGAGTTCCCTCACCTGACCCCTCGACCTTGAGGATCATGTCCTCGAACTCTGCGACGTCCGTGAGGCGGCCCATTGTGTTGACCGTGTACTGAAAGGCCTGGCCCGAAGGCGCCGGTGGGGCTCCGATCTGCCCGGCGGCGACCTGGACGTTCTGCTCGCGGATGGCCGCGACCACATCATTCGTGGTCAGGCCGCGGGCCTTGAGGCGCTCCGGGTCGAGCCAGACGCGCATGCCGTAGTCCTTGGCGCCCATGACCTCGACTTTGGCCACGCCCGGAACGCGCGCCAGCACGTCCTTGATGTTCAGGTTGATGTAGTTGCTGAGATAGATCTCGTCGTAGGTGCTTCCTTCAGCGTTGTAGAGGTTGACCATGAGCACCATCTTGGTCGACTTCTTCTGCGTCGTTACTCCCTGGCGCTTGACGTCCTCCGGCAACTTGGGATCGGCGATCGAGGCGCGGTTTTGCACCAGCACAGTCGACATGTCGACATCAACGCCGATCTGAAAGGTCACCGTGATCTCCATGGTGCCGTTGTCGGAGCTCTTCGACTGCATGTAGATCATGTTGTCGACGCCGTTGATCTCTTGCTCCAAGGGAACCGCGACGGTCTCGGCAATAACTGGCGCGCTGGCGCCCGGGTAGTTGGTGGAGACCGTTACCGTGGGCGGCGTGATGTCGGGTGTCTCCTCGATGGGGAGAATCGGGATAACAAGAGCGCCCATCAACGAAATGACGATCGAGATGACAAGCGCGAAGATCGGCCGGTAGATGAAGAACTTGCTGAACATCTCAGCGACCTCCCGCTCCGGCGCTTCCCGGTTGCATCGTTGGCGTCACCGGCAGGCCCGGCCGTGCTCGCTGCAAGCCGTTGATGATGTAGCGTTCGCGGGCCTCTATTCCAGAGCGGATCACCCGCAGCTCGCCCTCGAGGGCGCCGAGCTCGACATGACGTAGCTCCACCACGTCGTCGTCACCGACGATCAGCAAGTACTTGCCACCGAGATCGGTGCCGAGTGCTTGCTCGCTCACCAGTAGGGCACCCTCTTCAATGGTGACCGGGAGTCGCAGCCGGGCAAAGAGGCCGGGAAAGAGCTGGCCGCGATCGTTCGGGAAGACAGCGCGGATTTGGATGGTGCCGGTGTTGGTGTTCACCGTGTTGTCGATGTAGTCGATCTGGCCCTCGTGCGGCCAGCCCTCTTCGTTGGCCAGGCCCAGGTAAGCTGGAGCGTCCTCTGGGGGATCCGCCACGGTGATGTCTCGCGCCGACAGGGCCTCGAGCAGGTAGCGCTCGCTCATGTCGAAGTAGGCGTAGATCGGCTTGATGCGCATCACGGTGGTGAGAACGGTGCTGCCACCGCTTCCGACCAGGTTGCCCACGTCAACTACATTGCGGCTCACCATGCCGGTGATCGGAGAGCGGACCTGTGTGTATTCGAGGTTGATCTCTGCTTGATCCAACCCCGCCCTCGCGCCGAGCAGATTGGCCTCCGCCTGCTGGACATCGGCTCGTGCACGGTCGACCTCCTGGGCGCTCACCGCGTTGGTCTGGATGGCCTGCTCCAGCCTCTCGAGATCGGCGTTGGCTCGCACCAGCTCGGCCTCCCACGTCTTCACGTCGGCATCGGCCGCATCACGTGAGGCGATGTAGGGTTCGGGCTCGATGACGAACAGCAGGTCGCCCTCCTGAACGATCTTGCTCGGCTCGAAGTGCATCTCCTCGAGGACGCCCGGGATGCGGGCCACCACCTCGACTGCCTCGAAGGCTCGGGTCTGCCCCGTGAACTCGAGGTAGTTCGTCACATCGCGCTGTTCGGGATACGCGACGGTAACCTCGGGCGGAGCTGGTGGCTCGGTGGTGACCTCGGTGCCCCCGCAGCCGAACGCAGAGAATGCGGCGGCAACAGCGACCAATAGGCTTGCGCGCGTGAGGCCCTTACGTCGGCCGATGTGGATGAACGACATGAATCCCCCTTTTGCCCTGCCGTGTATCGAAGAAACCGAAGCTGATTGGATCCGTCAAATCTCGCAGTTTTGAAACGGTGGATTCTACCAGCGCCGGCGCCCCTCGCGCACGAAATCGACGATCTCGGCGGCTGTCAGATCCAGGTCGACTCCCCCGACATCGAGAGGAGATCCCGACTCGCGGAGCGGCTTGATCACGAAAACCTGTCCGTCTTTGCGTTTGATCCGCACCTCGCCTTGGACCTTCGCCCGGTCGAGCAGGGAGGCGAGCTTCTGTCTCGCTTCAGAGTAGGTATAAACGGTCATGAGTCGATCTCCAGAACTTTGGCTCCGGCCTCACGCGCGGCGACCTGCAGCTCCCGGTCGAGAGTGATCAGTGGACACCTGTGCTGCAGGGCGCAGCCGATGGCGTAGGCGTCGTAGGCGTAGATCTTCAAGCTGTCGGCGAGCCGGAGAGCCTCTCTCAACGACACATCGACGAGTCGAATGGGGATTTGTTCATAAGTCTGCACGGCTGCCACAGCTTGCTCCAGCGTGACCCGGCGCTGTTTGAACATGGCGGAGAAGGCATTGTTGATCTCCCAGTGCATTGAAGCGGGAGCCAGGAGGGAAGCTCCACTCGTGACCTCGATCAACCGGTCACGCGTTGGCTCTTTGATTACGACCGCGAGAACCGCAGAAGTGTCGATGACGTAGTTCATGATGTTTCTGAGCAAATGTACAATTGTACAATATAATGGTAATCCTCATCCGCTCGTAGCACAAAGCCTTCCCGGTTAGTCTGGTGAGACGGCCATCGCGGAGTGACGAGACCTGGCCGTGCCAAGAACGCCATCTCAATACCGGGAGAACAATCGCCATGCGCAGAGCCCCTGCTTTCTTCGTCGCCGCTTTCTTGCTGTTCCTCTTTCCGGTTGTCGGCCAGCAGGGACTGGCTGCTGTTGGGCAGACGGAGAAACGCGGCATGGTGCCCGAGGATTACTACCGCTTCCAGTTCGTCAGCGATCCGCAGATCTCGCCCGACGGCACGCAGATCGCATTCGTGGTTGCGACGGTGAGCAAGGACAGGCGCTCGCGAGAGTCCTCCATATATATGGTCGCCGCCGACGGCAGTGCCGAGCCGCGCAAGTTCACTGGTGGCACCTCCGATCGCTCGCCGCGCTGGTCGCCCGACGGCTCGCAGCTCGCCTTCTCCGGCAACCGTGACGGCCGCTCGCAGATCTACGTAATTCCGCTGGCCGGCGGGGAGGCGGCGCCGCTCGCCGACCTCGACAAATCAGTCTCTTCCTTCCAGTGGTCGCCCGAGGGCAGTGCGATGATTCTGAGCATCAGATCTGATCCCGAGGAGGACGAGAAGGAAGCGAAGAAGGGTGAGGCGGAGGCAACGGAAGCGGAAGGCGCCGGCGAGGAAAACGCCGGTGAGGGGAGTGGCGAGGATGAGACGGGTGGGGCGGCTGGCGGTGGCGGTGAGACGGAGGCGGAGAAGCCCAAGGCTGACGTCAAGGTCATCACCTGGGCCCGCTACAAGGCCAACGGCGCCGGCTATCTCGATGAGCGACGCTCGCACATCTGGCATCTCGATATCGCGACCGGCGATCTGACACAGCTCACCTCCGGCGCCGACTGGAACGATGGGGGAGCGAGCGTATCCCCGGACGGCACGCGCATCGCCTTTTCATCCAATCGCACGGGCGAGGAATACGAGGGCGACAACAATTCCGATGTTTGGGTCGTGCCCCTGACCGGTGGGGAGCCGCAGCAACTCACGACCAACGAGTTCGGCGATGGCTCACCGCAGTGGTCGCCCGACGGTCGCCGTATCCTCTATTCACGGACCGACAGCCACTACGACCAGTCGGACCTCCATCTGATGGCCGCGGCCGGCGGCGAGAGTCGTAGCCTCACGGACAACTTCGACCGCATCGCACGCAACGTGAGCTGGGCTCCCGACGGTGGCTCGATCTTCTTCACCGCCAGCGACTGGGGCGCCACACCGATCTTCCGCCTCGACCTCGAATCCGGTTCGACCGAAAGGCTGATCGACGCGCCGGTGACCATCAGCAATCTGAGAGTTTCAAAAGACGGCGAGACGCTCGTTTTCACCCTCGAGGATGAGAAGCGTCTTCCGGAGATCTGGGCCATGGATGCCGCTGGCGGCGAGCCACGCCAACTCACTCGCTTCAACGAGAATCTGCTGGCCGAGCTGATTCTGCGGCCGGTCGAGGAGTTTCGCTTCACCAACGACAAAGGCTTCGAGGTGCAAGGGTTTTTCGTTCGTCCGGTCGGTTGGGAAGAGGGCACAAGCTACCCGCTCATTCTCAATATTCATGGCGGGCCGTCGGGGATGTGGGGGCATAGCTGGTTCCAGGAGTTTCAGATGTTGGCGGCGCAGGGCTACGCGGTGGCGTTCGTCAACTACCGCGGCAGCACGGGCTATGGGTTCGAGTTTCAGAAGCAGGTGCGCTGGGACTACGGCGGCGCCGACTACGAGGACAACATGCAGGGTCTCGAAGCCTTGCTCGAACGCGAGCCCTGGATCGACCGCGATCGGCTCGGTGTCACCGGCGGCAGCCACGGCGGCTTCCTCACCAACTGGATCATCAGCCAGACCGACATCTTCGCGGCTGCGGTGACCCAGCGCAGTGTCAGCAACTGGGTTTCAGAAGCGGGCACCCAGCAGTACACACCACGGATGATGAACCTCGAGTTCAATGGCTCCTTGTGGGAGAACTACGACCTCTACTGGGATCGCTCGCCGATCAAGTATGCGCACCAGATCGTCACGCCGACGCTGATCATTCACAGCGACGGAGATCACATCTGCCCGATCGGCCAGGCACAGGAGCTCTTCTACGCCCTCAAGAACACGGGCGTGCCCACCGAGCTCGTGATCTTCGAGGGGGAAAACCACGGTCTCTCGCGCGGAGGAAAGCCGGTCAACTTGGTCGAGCGCCTGACGCGCATGATCGACTGGTTCGACAAGTACCTCGAGTAGCGCTCGCTGTCCGTCCGCGCGATCGCTGGGCAGGTCGCTGAGATCTCCGGACCCGGTGTTGCAGAGGACTCGTTCAAGACGATCTGAAAAAAAATTCACCACCCTTCGCGACCCTCCGTCCGGAAAGATGACTGTTGGCTGGCTTACATTCAGTCTTTTCGACCCGCGGGCCGACTGCCCCTCACGCTAGCCATGCTCGCCGAAACTCCGATCCTGGAATCCTGTTTTCTCTCGCCTGCAACTCACTCCCTAGCGGCTATGTAAGATAGATTACACTGCCCTCCGAATCACGATCGAAATCGGTCCGGGAATTCCGCGGGGAAGCTCCTCCGATACGCATTCTGAGGTCGTTCTGCCGGGTCGGGAATGGCATTTTTCGGTGTCCCTAAAATCAACCTCAATCCAAGCCCTAATGCGCTTGTCAAGCCGATTCGAGGGCCTTTGAGGAACCCCTTCGGAGCCCGCGCGCGTTGGTTCGCCCCCTAAAGAGGAGTCTGTTATCTTGGTATCGGTTTTTAGGAGATGTTGACTCGTATGTCATGTCTGTTGCACACACCCGCGTTCACCGACCTAGGGAGGAAAGAACGTGCCCACATTTGTGATTCCAGACAAGTGTGATGGATGCAAGGCCCTCGACAAGACGGCCTGCCAGTACATCTGCCCCAACGACCTCATGGTCCTGAATAAGGACTCCATGAAGGCCTACAACCAGGAGCCTCTGCTGTGCTGGGAGTGCTATAGCTGCGTCAAGATCTGCCCGACACAGGCGATCGAGGTCCGCGGCTATGCCGACTTCGTGCCCATGGGCGCGAGCGTCACCGCCATGCGCAGCACCGAGGACATTCTCTGGACGCTGCAGTTTCGCAGCGAGGAGATCCGCCCCAAGCGCTTCAAGTTCCCCATCCGCAAGGGTGTCTCGGAAGGCCAGGCGCAGCCGTTCGATCACTATCCGACGGCGGACGACGACCTGCATGGCCCCGGATTGATGGGCGAGCCTGAAGCCCTCAACACCGAGCTGGGTCCGGTCAAGTTCGACAAGGTCCCAACCCTGTAGGAGAGCTCGCTTTGTCTGAGGAGCTTTTTTCTTCGGAAGGGGAACTCTAAGAGGATTATCGCAATGGCGAACTTCGAGACAGTAACTGTCGAGACTGACCTGCTGATCTGCGGTGGCGGAATGGCCTCATGCGGAGCGGCAGTCGAGGCGTCGTACTGGGCCAAGAAGCACGGCCTCAAGGTGACCGTGGTGGACAAGGCTGCCATGGATCGCTCTGGGGCGGTCGCGATGGGTCTTTCGGCTATCAACCAGTACGTTGACCTCAACAGTGGAAACAACACGTTGGAGGACTACCTCGGGTACGTCCGCAACGACCTCATGGGCATCACGCGTGAGGACCTCGTGGCCAGCATCGCGCGCCACGTCGACACCAGCGTCCACATGTTCGAGAAGTGGGGCCTGCCGATCTGGAAGGACGAAGACGGCAAGTACGTCCACGAGGGTCGTTGGCAGCTCATGATCAACGGTGAGTCCTACAAGATCATCGTCGCAGAAGCTGCCAAGAACGCCCTGGCAGAGGCCGGCGGCGAGCTCATCGAGCGCGTCTTCATCACGCATCCGTTGCTTCAGGACGGCAAGTGTGTCGGCGCGATCGGCTTCAGCGTTCGCGAGAATAAGGTCTACGTCTTCAAGGCCAAGGCAACCATGGTGGCCATGGGTGGCGCGGTGCACGTCTTCAAGCCGCGCTCGACCGGTGAGGGCTTCGGCCGCTCCTGGTACCCGCCGTTCAACTCCGGTGCAAGTGCCTTCTTCGCCCTCTACGGCGGCGCTGAGATGACGTGCCAGGAAGTGCGCTTCATTCCTGTGCGCTTCAAGGACGCCTACGGTCCGGTCGGGGCATGGTTCCTGCTGTTCAAGGCACAAGCGACAAACGCCCTGGACGAGAACTACATGCAGACGAATCGTCCCGAGCTGGACAACTGGCTGCCATACGGCCACGTCAAGCCAGTTCCTGCGAACCTCAGGAACTACTTGATGTTGCTAGATGTGGAAGAGGGCAAGAGCCCGATCTACATGCAGACCGCCGCGGCGATCCAGAAGATTGCCGAGGATGCACCCGACGAGAAGGCCGCGAAGAAGAAGCTCAAGGAGCTCGAGGCCGAGGCGTGGGAAGACTTCCTCGACATGACGATCTCCCAGGCCATTCTGTGGGCCTCGACGAACACCGAGCCCGAGAAGAAGCCCTCCGAGATCATGGCATGTGACCCGTACTTCATCGGTTCGCACTCCGGTGCCTCCGGTGCTTGGGTCTCGGGTCCGGAAGACCTCCAGACCGACGCCACCAAGGACGAGTACTTCTGGGGCTACACGGGCATGACGACCGTACCCGGCATGTTTGCCGCTGGCGACGCGTCTGGCGCCTCGAGCCACAAGTTCTCGTCGGGCTCCCACGCCGAGGGGCGTATCGCTGCCAAGGCAGCTCTCGCCTACTGCGTGGACAACCCTGATGCCCCGAACGTCGACCAGGCGCAGATCGATGCCTTGACGGCAGAGATCCTGAAGCCGCTCGATACATTCGAGCAGAACAAGGACGCCACGACCGACCCGGACATCAACCCTGCATACATTCGTCCGACGCAGTTCATGTTCCGGCTGCAGAAGATCATGGACGAGTACGCGGGTGGCGTGTCGAGCCAGTTCAAGACCAGCGACAAGCTCATCGAGAAGGGCATGGAGCTGATGGCGTATCTCCAGGAAGACGCACCCAACCTCGCTGCTGAGGACCTGCACGAGCTGATGCGTTGCTGGGAGAACGTCCACCGGATGTTCCAGGCGGAGGCCCACATGCGGTCGATCCTCTTCCGCGAGGAGACACGCTGGCCGGGCTACTACTTCCGCAGCGACAAGCCGGCGATGGACAACGAGAACTGGCTGGCCTTCTGCAACTGCGTTTATGACAAGGAAACGGGCGAGTGGACAATGCTCAAGAAGCCCGTTAAGCGCATTACTGCATAAGGGCCAACAGGCTCACGGGATCTCCGGGTGGCGCCCGGCATAGCGTGGCGCCACCCGGGTTTTCCACGTTTTTGCACCTTTTGATCCTCCTGATTGGGAGGGTGATTGAGCAACACGCGGTCGGCCAGGCGACCGGCAATCTCCTGGCTGATGCGCAAGAAGTAGAAGGGTCGGGGAATCAAGATGTCAGAAACACCAAGAACCTGCCCGCATTGCGAGTCGTCCCTCGACAAGTGGCTGGTTCCGGACGGGGCGAGCTGGGACGAGAAGTACTTCTACGTCTGCTTCAACGACGAGTGCTCGTACTACCAAAAAGGGTGGGCCTGGATGAAGTCGCAGTTCAACCAGCAGGCCTCCTACCGATACATGGTGAATCCCACCACCGGCGCCTGTTCACCGCTTCCAGTCTGGTCGGATAGCGCGACAAGAGAGATGATCATTAAGGATGACGAGGGAGGTGAAGTATGAGCACGGACGACCAGACCCCTCTCCCAACGGACGACCAGGCCCCTCTCCCGGAGGATCCACACCAGCAGTTGAAAGAGAAGATACTGGCTGAGTATCCCCGACTCGGCCCCAACGACACTTTCAAGTTCGGTTGCCATCCTGGCGTACCCTGCTTCAACAAGTGTTGCGCCGACATCAACATCTTCTTGTCGCCCTACGATGTTCTGCGCTTGAAGAAGCGCCTGGGCATTAGCTCGACTGAGTTCCTCGAGAAGTACGCGATTCTGCCCTTCCAGAAGGACATGAAGACCCCCGTCGTCGTGCTGCGCATGGGCGACGATGAGCTGAAGAACTGTCAGTTCCTGACCGAAAAGGGATGCGGCGTTTATACGGACCGCCCGTGGCCCTGCCGCATGTATCCCATTGGGATGGCGGCGCAGAAGGACACTCCCGACGGCTGGCGTGGCGAGCGCTTCTACTTCCTCATGCAGGACGAGATGTGCAAGGGCCACGAGGAATCGCCGGAGCAGACGATCAGCCAGTGGCTGGAAGACCAGGGAATCGACGAATACGACTACTGGGGCGAGCAGTACAAAGAGCTCACGCTCCACGAGTTTTTTGAAACGGGAGGGAGCCTCTCTCCCGAGAAGATGCACATGTTGTTTACCGCCTGTTACGACCTGGACAAGTTCCGGGAGTTCGTCTTCGAGAGCACGC
>CALAKE010000437.1 GCA_937922775.1 uncultured bacterium
GAGAATGCCGTTGGCGCCCAAGATCTCCCTGCACACCCGGGCGACATCCCTCGCCATGGCGACGTTGTTCCGCTTCGCCAGAGAAATCTGGGACGGATGCACCCTGCCAGCGTCCTTCATCAGCGCCAGCCGCCAACTCAACAACTGTGCCTTTGTGATCTCGTTGACACACTCGACAAGCAGCTCCTGCACTAGCTGCGTCGCGGCGATGGGCTTGCCGAAGGCGACACGCCCCTTCGCGTAGCGTAGAGCCTCGTCATAGCAGGCCATGGCGGAGCCGATGGCGCCCCACGAAACGCCGTAGCGCGCCTGATTGAGGCATGTCAGGGGAGCTTTGAGTCCCTCGGCGAGCGGCAGTCTGAGGGCCTCAGGGACTCTGCATCCTTCCAAAACCAGCTCCGCTGTGTCAGAGGCGCGCAGAGAGTATTTGCCCTTGATCCTATTGGCGGAAAAACCGGGCGTGTCGGTGGGCACGAGAAAACCCCGGATGCCGTCATCGGTCGTCGCCCAGATCACCGCCAGCTGGGCCAGGGTGCCGTTCGTGATCCAGTACTTCACGCCATTGATTACCCAGTCGTCTCCATCTCGCTCGGCTCGAGTGCGCATGGCACCCGGATCCGAGCCGGCATCCGGCTCGGTCAAGCCGAAGCAGGCAATGACATCTCCCGCGTTCAAACGCGGAAGCCACTCGTCTTTCTGCTCATCCGAGCCATAGCGCCAGATCGGGTACATGCAGAGACCTCCCTGCACGGAGGCAAACGAGCGAATGCCCGTATCGCCGCGCTCGAGCTCTTGCATGATCAGCCCGTACGAAACCGCGTCCATTCCGGCGCCAAAATCCGGTATCTGGGCCCCTAGCAGACCCAGCTCGGCCATGGCAGGCAGGAGCGACACGGGAAAGGTCCCCTCTCGTTGGTGCTCTTCGATGATCGGCAGAACCTTGTCCTGAACGAATTCCCGCACGGTGTCCCGCACTAGCCGCTGCTCATCAGACAGCATCTCGTCCATCTCATAGAAGTCAACGCCGACGAAATCCGCCATCACTCGTCTCCTGATCCTCGTTCGGTAGCTGTTTCAGATTCGGGTGCGCTCCACTGCAGCCGCGGCAAACTCACCCTCGGGCTTCGCGCTCCCTATTACACAGCAGATCTCCTGCCTCCTGCTAGACTGGGCTTTTCGACAGCAATCGCACCATGTGTCCTGACGGTAGAGTGTCTGCTGTGACACAACTCGCGCTGGCGCTTGCTGCTGGCATCATGCTCATCGCCGCCGGTTGGGAAGCGACCGCGGAGGATGCCGCTGTGTGCGCCAGCCGGGCTGGCGAGATGGGAGCGTACCACGACGGCAACCGGGTGCTTCTTGCCCCCTTGCTGCAGGATCCCGCCCGGAACCTGCACACCTCCCTCGGTGGCACGACGTGTCGAGCCTGCCACCGCGCCATTTTTGCGGCTTGGGCTCTGAGCCCGCACGCGAGCTCAGACACCGCACTGAACGAGGAGCAGGTGCTCGAGCCTGGCTGCCAACGCTGCCATGCCCCTCTCTACGACCTGGATCACCCCGTGTTGAGCGCCGAAGTCGCTGTCGCCTGTGAGGCCTGTCACGGTCCTGGATCCGCCTACTCCAGCCTGGCTGTCATGATCGATCCCCTGAAGCGAGAGGCTGCTGGTCTCCAGGATGGCCGGCAAGCGTGTCGCGGCTGCCATAATCCGGGGCATGCCCACCATGTGGAGCGCGACCTGGTAGGCGAGAGTGCCAATGTGCATTCGGCGCCGTCGATCCGCACCATCCCGCACTAACCCTTATCGAGCCGATCTCGGCAAGCACCATCCCTCGAGCGAGGCGAACTTCCTTAGCACACGGTACCCGTGGCATCCTGTGCCCATGCTCGAAGAGGAATTGGTCTATCTCGACTACAACGCCACGGCGCCTCTGGCATCGGAGGCCGCAGAAGCCATGTCCTCGTGGCACACGCCTCGGGCCGCGAATCCTTCCAGCCCCCATCGACCCGGCAGGCAGGCTCGGGCGGCCGTAGAGGATGCTCGGCGGGCCGTCGGCGAGATCTTCTCCGCGGAGCCGACCAACGTCGTATTCACCAGTGGCGGCACAGAGGCTGACAACCTCGCTCTCTGGGGAGCATTCGGATCGTCCCCCAAGGGACATCTGATAGTTTCGTCTGTCGAGCATCCAGCTGTCCTCGAACCTGCCGCGGCGCTCGAGACAGCGGGCGTCGAGGTAACACGCCTTCGCGTTGACGAGGCAGGCGTTGTCGATCTCGAAGAGCTCGAGCTCGCTTTCAGGTCCGACACGCGTTTGGTGTCCGTGATGGCAGCTAATCATGAGGTCGGTACAACGCAACCCGTCGAGGAGATCGCCAAACTCGCAAGGGCTCATGATGTGATATTCCACTGTGATGCGGTGCAGGCTGCGCCCTGGACGGATCTGAGCTCTATTGCGGCATGCGCTGACATGGTGAGCATCTCCTCCCACAAGCTCGCCGGCCCCGTGGGAATCGGAGCGCTGTTCGTGAGGTCGGGGTATCCCCTGCAACCCCACCTGCGCGGCGGCGCCCAGCAGGCCGGTAGACGGGGTGGCACCGAGCCAGTGGCGCTGATCAGCGGCTTCGCCGCTGCCTGCGGCAGGGTCATGCGCCTCCGGGACGAGACAACACCACGGATCAGATTGCTGCGCGACTCACTCGAGAAGGCCCTCATGGAGCAGATTCCCGACGTTGTTCGGAACGGAGCGCCCGGCGCCCGCCTGCCCAACACCTGCCACTTGTGCTTCGCCTCCTGCGATGGCAACGCTCTGGTTGCACGCCTAGACCTCGAAGGTGTAGCAGCAGCGTCAGGGGCAGCCTGCTCGACCGGCGTCCCGGAGCCTTCACACGTGCTCTCCGCGATGGGCATCCCGCCGGAGTTGCGCGGCGGTGCGCTACGCGTCTCGTTGGGCTATGAATCAACCGAGGCGGACGTCGCTCGTGCTATCCAGGTCATCCCCGAATCGGTTGAGGCGCTCCGCCGAGCCGGCGTCGAAAGGGTGAGCTGATGGCCCGGATAGCAGTCGCGATGAGCGGCGGAGTGGATTCCTCGACCGCCGCCGCTCTGCTGCAGGAGGAGGGCCACGATGTCGTCGGGCTCACCCTGCAACTTTGGGACCATACCGAGCTGAACCTGGCCGCGGGAAAAGGTCGTTGCTGCTCACCGGCAGACATCGCCGATGCTCGTGCCGTGTCGGCTCACCTCGACATTCCGCACTACGTCTTCGACCACAGCGACGGGTTCATGAGCTCGATCGTAGAGCCCTTCGTGCAAGCGTACTCTGAGGGACGCACACCAAGTCCGTGCATTCGCTGCAATCGGCTCATCAAGTTCGACCTGCTCGGCAAGATGGCACGAGGTCTCGATGCTGAAATGCTGGCCACCGGGCACTATGCGCGGCTGGCTCTAGAAGGCGATCGGCCTCGGCTCCGCAAGGCGAAGGACAGAGGAAAGGATCAGTCCTACTTCCTGTTTGACGTCCCGATTCGACGCCTCGCCAACGTCTGCTTCCCTCTCGGAGAACTGTCCAAGGGCGAGGTTCGAGCGACCGCTGAACGCTTCGGGCTGGCTGTGGCACGAAAATCCGAGAGCTATGAGCTTTGTTTTATCCCGGATGGCGACAAGGATGCTTTTCTGGATGGGCGCATGGGCACGCCGTTGCGAGACCGACAAGGACCGATTCGCAACACTGCCGGCGAGCTCATCGGAGAACATGACGGTTTGTTTCGCTTCACCATCGGACAACGCCGCGGGCTCGGCATCACCAGCAATGCCCCCCTCTATGTGATCGACATGGATGCAAGGAGCCGAACTGTGACCGTCGGCCCCGCCGAGTACTTGGAGAGTCGTGGCCTCATAGCAGCCTACTGCAACTGGATCTCGATCCCGGCGCCGGAGGCACCGATGACCGTGGCTGCTCGCATACGCCACCGCCACGAGGAGACGTCCGCCACGTTGACGCCCGTCGGCAAGAATCGATTCGAGGTGCGCTTCGACGTCACTGAGCGGGCCGTCACCCCAGGACAGGGGGTGGCCTTTTATGATGGCGACGTCCTGCTCGGAGGTGGCTGGATCGAGGAGTCGCTGGTCGAGTCCTAGCGCGTAGCTCTCAATGCTCTCCGTCGCGGAGAGATCGGCTACCCATGTAGAGCGGCAAGGGCCACCTCGGCAGCAGCCTGCTCTGCCGCCTTCTTGGTCTTACCCTCTCCCTCAGCAAGCCGCTCCTCGTCGACGACGAGCTCCACGACGAAGGTCTTCTCGTGATCTGGCCCGTCCTCGCCAACCACCTGGTACACGGGGAGGGATCGACCCGCCGCCTGGAGCTCCTCCTGCAGCAGAGACTTGAAGTCTTGGAGTGTAGGCTCACGCTGAACTGCGGCACTCAGCTGTGGCGACAGCATTCGGTCCAGAAAGGCAGCCGCCACGGACATCCCGCCATCCACGTAGAGTGCCGCGATGACTGCTTCAAATGCGTTCGCCAACAGGGAGTCCTTTCCTCGGCCGGCGGTCTTCTCCTCCCCTTTGCCAAGCAAAAGATAGGAGCCGAGCTCGATATCCTCCGCCTTGCGGGCCAGCATCCCAGCCGACACGAGGAATGCCTTCAGCTTCGACATCTGCCCCTCGGTCAGATTCGGATGGCGGCGATAGAGCATCTCACTGGCCACAAGCCCAAGCACAGCGTCACCGAGGAATTCGAGAACCTCGTTGTCGAGAATCTCCTCGTCTTGCTCGTTCGCGAATGACCGATGTGAAAGTGCCTGCAGCAGCAGAGCTCGGTCTTGAAACTCGTACTCGAGCCTCTGCTCGAGCTCCTCGAGCC
>CALAKE010000438.1 GCA_937922775.1 uncultured bacterium
ATCTCGACGCCGACGCCTTCGCCCGTGCGTCGTACATCGGGCAGGCACGCACCGGCACAATGGTGCAGAACGCCTGGGAATACATCCAGGGGTACAGTAGCAACTCCTATACGCGCCCCGAGCTGGCCCTGCGTACCCTGGAGCGGCACCTGGGGGAGGCTACCTTTGCTCGAGCCATGCGCGAGTACCAACAGCGGTGGCGTTATCGGCATCCCACCAGTCGAGACTTCTTCGATGTAGTCGAGGAGGTCTGCAGTTGCGACTTGTCTCTTTTCTGGGACCAGATGGTCCTGGGCGACCGAGTTGCCGACTTCGCCGTGACCTCGGTACGCAGCCAACCGGCCGAAATGCCCCGCGGGAGATTCTGGCGTGATGGAAGGTGGGTGATCGTCGAGGGCGAGGCAGGTGAGGTCGACAGCTCAGTGGCCGCGGCGGGCGAAACCGAAGATGCGGAAGCGGGCCCGACCACCTTGGCCCGCGAGACGCCGTTTACCATTTACGAGAGTCGCGTCATCGTACAGCGCTTGGAGGACTTCGTTTGGCCCGTCGACGTGCTGCTCCATTTCGAGGACGGCTCTGAGCGCCTCGAGGTGTGGGACGGTCGCGATCGCCTGTACGCCATCGAACATTCGGGGCCGGCTCGCCTCGAATGGGCGGCGATCGATCCGTCCAACAAGCTGCCGCTCGACATCAATCAGCTCAACAACAGCGGGGTCGTGCGCGAGGACCCCGAACCGCGTCAGCGCTGGACGCGTCGCTGGCTTTTCTGGATGGCGAATCTGTTGTTCGCCGCCAGTGGCTCTCTGTAGGAGATGAACTGATGGCCGCGCGAGGCGTGATTTCGGCTTGTTGGGCTGGGTGGCACCTGCTGTGGCGCAACAAGCGAATGTGGCTCTGGGTTTGGGCCATTCATGTGGCGGGCGCCGCCTTGCTGGCTGGGATCTTCTCCTCGATTTGGAGCGAGCTTCTGGGTGGCACCCTGGCCGCGGGCGAATTCGGCGGACCGCGGACAGCCAACATTCTTGTAGACCTACTCACCCACAATGGTGTTGCCTTGCGCGGGCTCTTCCCCGGGTCGCAGCTCCTCTACAGCCCCATCGGGTTCTTGGTCCTGCTCTACGCCTGGTTCGGCATGGTCCTGGCCGCCGGTATTCTGGCGGGCCTGAGTCGCTCGATTCCTGTGGCCCCTGAGGCAGACGAGGATTCCGACGCAGGCCGGGAAGGCGTCGAGGTGACGTCTGAGAGAGAGCTTCTGGCAGCGCGCGGAGAAGATCTGGGACTACCGTTCCTCGGCAGATTCATGCGCGATTGTGGCACCTATGCGGGGCGCTTCACTCGTCTGATGATCGTTCACCTCGTCACCATGGCGATCCTCTTGCTTGCGCTGGCCGCGCTACTGGGGCGGATTAGGGGTGCGCTACTGGGGCCAACCCCTGACCCCGCTGCGGGTACCCGGGCAGGCCTCATCGTCTTTGCTATCGTGGCGCTTGCCTACCTGATCTTGACCCTCGTGGGGGATTACGCGAAGGTTCGCATGATCCGCGAGAAGCGGCGCTCAGCGATCCTGGCCTGGTGGGCGGGCCTGCGCTGGGCCATCCGCCGGCTGCCGCGCACGCTCGGGCTACATTTCCTCTTCGTTCTGCTCGCAGTCCTCGGTTCTGCCCTCTACTGGTACATCTCGTCATCCACCGGGGTGGGCGAAACGGTGGTGCTGCTGGTGCTCGTGCAGCAGGCATACCTGGTGTTCCGCGCCGGGCTGCGGGTGCACTGGTACGCGGCCGAGCTGTTGCTCTACGACGGGCTGCGGTAGGAATCACCGTCGAGCTAGGTAACTCGGTTTTGGGCACCTCGCCGGAATTGTGGCTCCTTCGAATCGTGGATCGTAACCGCGCGCACCTCCAACCGCAATCCTGGCGCCGGTTGCCCGTCTGTGGGTATGCTCTACGTGATGGCGTGCCGGCTTCAATCGGGGGGCCCTTTGGAGACGGTGCAAGGGGAGATGCTCGGATGAGATCGATCGGTAGCCGTACCCTGTGGAGTTCTGGTGGCGCAATCCCATGCCCGCCGCTATTTGTGCGAGCATCCACCTGCTTGGTGGTTGCCGCTGTGGTCTTGCTCGTTCCTGCCCTTGTCCGGGGAGCCGGGAGCCGCACAGCTTCGCCAATGCCGACCGCTCACGCTGACAAGTACGCGGATCGTGCGGAGGAAGCCGGAATCGTGCTGGATGAGGTCATGGGCACTCCCGAAGCCTCCATCCCTGAGTGGCTGCTGAACGAAGCGCACTGCCTGGCCGTGATTCCCAATGTCGTGAAGGTCGGCTTCGTCTTTGGCGGCCGACACGGTAGAGGCTTGGTTAGTTGTCGCGTCAACGGGAAGTGGAGCCGGCCCTCCTTCGTGAGGATCACGGGAGGTAGCTTCGGCCTACAAATCGGCGCCCAGGCAACTGACTTCATCCTCGTATTCGCAAATCGAAAGGCGGCTGAGCGCCTGACTGAGGACAAGTTCACCTTGGGCGGTGATGCCTCGATAGCAGCTGGCCCCGTGGGCCGCACCGCCTCGGCGGGCACCGACATCAAGCTGCAAACGGAGATCTACTCATACTCCCGCAGTCGGGGGCTGTTCGCCGGGATCTCATTGGAAGGGGCTTCGCTCGGCACTGACGAGGATGCCAACTGGGATGTCTACGGCGGTCGCGTCGAACCCGAGGATCTACTTTTCAACTCCGGTGACATTCCCCAGGACGTGGCC
>CALAKE010000439.1 GCA_937922775.1 uncultured bacterium
GCAGGTGGGCGAGAATCCCCAGGCTGCCGCTGAGATCGAACGGGCCCTCGATTTGGCCGAAGATTCCACGGAAAGATTATTGGGAACCTCGAAGGGGGCTTTGACGTTATTTGACAAGAAGCTGGTGCGCGAATTCTGCGAACTGGCGCTGCAGAGATCAGATCAGTAGTCGACACCTTCAACCCTGAACGCTCCCCGGTATCGCTCCCCGGAAGGAGCCGTGCCATGAGAAGGTTCACGGTAGTTTCCCTGTTCGCCCTCGCTCTCGTTTTTACTCTCGCCCTTCGAGACAGCGCACCGGCGCTCGATGATGCCGCCGCGGACTTGGAGGGCATTGAAGCCGTGGCACTCGACTACATCGACGGCTACTACACCGGCGACGGCGAGCGCATGAAGAGCGCCCTGCATCCGGAGCTCGCCAAGCGCATCGTCGCGAAGGACCCGAAGACGGGCGAGTGCAGGCTGATCAACATGGACGCCAAGCAGCTCGTCGAGGCGACGGCCTCCGGCGGCGGTCAGCACTACCTGGCCGAGCAGCGCCTCAACGATGTCGAAATCCTCGACGTCTACGGCGATGTTGCCTCGGTGAAGGTCACCGCTGCCGAATGGATCGACTACATGCACGTCGCCAAAGTCGACGGCGAGTGGAAGATCATCAACGTGCTGTGGGAGGTGACCCCCGAGGTGAAGCAGAAATTCGCGGCGAAGTAGGGGAACGCAGCTCCAGCAGCCCTCCGTTATTCAGACCGCAACGCGATCAGTGGATCTACCCGCGCGGCGCGGCGGGCGGGTAGCAGGGTGGCGGCGACCGCGATCCCGCACAGGAACAGGGGCGCGCCAATCAAGGTGAGCGGGTCGACCGTACTCACGCCGTAGAGCTCGGCCGACAGCCACCGGCTTGCCAAAAACGACAGCGCAACCCCGAGCAGCATCCCTGTCCCGACCATCACCAGGGCTTGCCGCACGACCAGGAGTAGCACCTTGCCACTGGAGGCCCCGATCGCCATACGCACGCCGATCTCATGAGTTCGGGTTGCCGCGTCGTGCGAGATCACGCCGTAAACGCCGACCGCTGCCAACAGCAACGCCGCCGCAGCGAAAGCGCCCAGTAGCGTGCTGAGGATGCGATCGGGAATCGTGGTGTCATCCAGGTAGCGCTGCATCGGCACGATATCGGCGACCGGCAGGTTGGAGTCGAGCTCCTGGACAATCTGCCGCACGGGATCCGCGAGCTCCAGCGGGCTACCGTCAGTTCGCGCCACCAGTGACCAGCTATGATCGTTGTCTTGCTCGAAGGGCATGTACATCTGCACGAGTGACTCCTCGGCGATGCCGCGATCTTTGACGGCGCCGACCACGCCGACGACCTCCATCCATCTCCAGTCCTCACCCTCGAGCTCCTCGAGAGAGTCGGGTGAGCCAAAGGCGAAGCGTCTGCCGATAGGATCCGCGTCGGGCCAGTGACGTTCGGCAAAGGTTCTGTCGACGAGCACATGCACCGTTGCGGCGTTGCCATCTTCTCGGGTCAGGTAGCGGCCGCGTATCAGGGGGATCCCCATCGTCGTGAAGTAGTCATCACTGACAGCGAACACCTCGATATACGGGCCCATCCCCGGCTCGGGAATGGGATCGCCCTCAACGTAGTAGCCGTTCTGCCAGCCCGACTTCGGATCCAGGGGGATCGGTCCAGCCACAGTCGCCGAGACGGTTCCGGGCAGCGCGCGCACCCGTTCCAAGAGCTGATGAAAAAACTCATCCCGCTGTGAAAGCTCCGGGTATCTCTCCTCGGGCAAGGAGATCCGCGCCGTCAAGAGATTGGTGGCCTCGAAGCCCGGATCGGCCGCCACCAAGAGGGAGAAGCTGTGAATGACCAACCCGGCAACGATGAGAAGCGTTTGCGCGAGAGCCAACTCGGCGATGATCAAGCGCTGCCTGGTCTTGTTCCTGCCGACGCCGGATATGGCCCTTCCACCCTCCTTGAGCGACTCCTGCAGCGCTCCCGGGGCACTGCGCAAGGCGGGCACCAAGCCGAAGGCGATGCCGGTGATCATCGATACGCCGAGCGCGAACGACAACACTTGCGCGTCGATCGCTATCGTTTCGATACGTGGTATCAGGTTGGCGAGCCAGCGGCCGAGCAACACCGTGCCAGCGTAGGCGACCATCAGGCCAGCGAAACCACCTGCCAACCAGTAAGTGATGCTCTCGGTGAGCACGAGGCGTGCGATCCTCCCGCGGGAGGCGCCGAGAGCGGACCTGATTGCCATCTCTTGATGGCGGAACGTTCCGCGGGCCAGCAAAAGATTCGCAACGTTACCGCAGGCGATCAGTAGCACCAGGGCGACGCCCAGGAAAATGTACCCCAGCGTGCTTTCGTAGCGGCCGAGCAGAGCTTCGCTCATGGGTCGGACCAGTGCCTCGACGCCTGTATTTGTGTCCGGGTACTCCGCCTCGAGGCGCTCCATGATGGCCGCCATGTCCGCGCGCGCCCGATCCAGTGTTACGCCCGGTTTCACCCTGGCCACGGCGCTGAGACCCGGGTGGTTTCCGCGATTCTGTTTCCAGCCTTCGGCGCGCAGGCCGGCAGGCGCCCACAGGTCGGGGCTTTCCGAGAGGCGTGGAAAGGTGAAGCCCGGGGGCATGACTCCGAGGATGGTGCAGGGATGGTCATCGATGTGAACGACCCGGCCAACGATGTCGGGGTCCTCTCCGAACCGCTCCTGCCAAAATGCGTGGGAAAGCACGGCCACCGGTGGCGCGCCGGCCTGATCCTCTTCCTCGGTGAACGTCCTTCCCAGAAGGGCCTCGGTCCTGAGCACGGCGAAGACGGGCGCGGAGGCCAGTGTCCCGGAGATTTCAACGGGAATGCCGTCGTCGCTCAAGTTGGCCTCGAGTCCGGTAAAGACGGCCATCTCCTCGAAAACCGTGTTCTGCTCTCGCCAGTCGAGGAAATCGGGGTAGGAGACCGACATCGCGCCGAAGCTCTCCGTTCGCTCGTGAATGTAGAGGAGCTCATCGGGGTTGTCGTACGGGAGCGGTTTGAGGAGCACCCCGTTGACGACGCTGAAGATCGCCGTCGTGGCGCCGATGCCCAGAGCCAACGTGACAATGACGACAAGGCTGAACCCAGGGGCGTTCGCCGAGGCGCGGAGTGCGTGGCGAAAGTCAGCGCTGAGATCGCGGAGGACCTCTCCAAAGGACGCCCGAGGTCCCTTGGGGGGGCGCACCGGAGACAGTTTGCCCACAGCACGTGAGGCACTCACAGAAGGAGTTGCTCCTCTCTCTGCGCGCCCCGCGTGGCTCTGCTCGAGGGCGGGCCAGCGCTCACGTGCCGCACCCGAGAAAGTCTGGAAAAAGGTACGACCCCACAGCTTCAGGACTGCGATCGACCCACCATTGGCGCGCTCCTCGCGATGCAGATCACCAAAGACCTCCGCCGCGTCTTGGGCACACGCGGCCCTGAACTCGGCCGGGTAACTCAGCATGAGCAACCGATACAGGCGCTCCGCCAGATCACCTTTCTCACCTCTCGCGCCTCGCTTCATCGAGACTTCTCCGACTCATGGACGATTGCGGGTTCGGTGACCAGATTGCGAGAGCGAGCGGCGTCTGCCAGCTTGCTGAGCCGCGTGGCTTCGGCAGCAACGACCTGAGTACCGAGCTCGGTAAGGCCGTAGTATCGCCGGCGCTTTTCGTCCAGGTCGGATGCGGGGCGCTTCTCCGTCTCGGCTACCAGGCCGTCCTTCATGAGACGTTTCAGCGAGCGGTAGAGGTTGGCGGGGTCGAGCCGAACTCGGCCCTCGGATTCCTCTGACACGTGCTTGAGAACGCCGTAGCCATGGCGCTCGCCGTCGACGAGCGAAAACAGGATCAGAAAATCGCGCGGATTCACCGGTAGCATGGAAAGCGCGGTGTCGTGGGCAGGTCCGTTGTCGGTCATGATCGAGCCCCTGGCGGAGGGAGAAACGAGGCGGGTCTTCGCGAACGTCATCTCAGCGCAGAATATCTGTCGAGTGACTATGAGTCAAGTGACAGTGTTCAGGCTGACCATGGCGGGCGAACGCCTGCAGGGCTCTGGATCGCGAAGCGGGCCTCGATCGGCGGCACGGGTTGCGACATGCCGCCGACCGAGGCCTGTGGCTCGCAGCCTGCCATTCCCGGGAGGGGCGACCCCGCCCTGCCCGAGGAAGGGTTCCTAGACGGGGTTGAGCTGCGGGAACCGATCGAACTC
>CALAKE010000440.1 GCA_937922775.1 uncultured bacterium
CCGATGGCCAAGGCTGCGTAGGTGATGACCAATCCCACCTGCGGCTCAGAATCTCTTGTGAGCCAGATGCGGTAGAGCCCGGCCAAAAGGAGGGCATGGGCGAGGAGCACGAAGGGCGCGGCAGGTCGAAGAAAGGCGACGAGTGTTTCCCCACGCTCGCCCGTTGCTGCTGCCAGAGTAATCACGGTGGCAAGCGCCAGAGTTGTCCAGAGCCAGCCGAGTACGACCCATTCTGCCCTCGTGGTCTGTGGCTGACCTGATCTCCTCAGCGTCGCGAGGGCCGGCACCATGAGCAGGATAGCCACGACACCGGGGAAGATTCCGGGTCGGGTCCACTCAGAACGCGGCAGCAGCCGCGCATATGGGGTGGTAGAGCGGGCCGCGGGCGACGCGAAGCCGGCAACATTGACAGAGAGGTCGGTCAGGGTGCCCATGGTTTCGCGGCCCTCGCCGGTCAAGGGTGGCCACTGATTACCCACTCGGGCGTAGGTACTGGCCAAGGGCAGAAGCGCCAGGCCGCAGACAGCGGCCACCAGCAACAAGCCGGTGCTGCGACGCCACAGATCCCGACCGTCGCTGATCATCGTCCACACTGCTACCAGGCCGATCCCGATGGCTCCGATAACGGCGATGTGCCACGAGGACACAGCGACCATGAATGTGGCCAGGGCGAATGCTCCCCACCGTTTCCACGTTGGTCGCTCAAAGTAGCGGTGCATCAGAAAGAGCGTGAGCGGCAGCCACTGAGTCACCAGGAGGTGAGATTGCATCAGATGCGTCACACGGTAGGCGCTGAAGGCGTACGCGCACCCCGACACCAACCCAGCCGCCGTCGATCCCGTCATCCTACGAACCAGAAGGTAGGTAAAAAGGCCGCTCAGCACGAAGGTGGAGAAGATCACAGCGTTGTATACGAAGGCACCGCCGGCGCCCAAAGCCGTCATCGGCATCGCCGAGAGGGCGCTGGCAAGTTGGTGATCGAGCACAGCGATCGTGTTGGGGAACGGATAATAGATGTTTCCGTTGAACAGGTTTCCAGGGTCACGCAGGAGTTGCCGGGTGAGCTCTGTCAATGACCACATCCCCGTGCTGATGTCACGGCCTGCCTGCACCCGGGTCAGCGGTGCCCCGGCCAGCGGCCATGTGTGCCAGGCCGAAATCAGAATGAAGAATGCCAACACCGCCAACGCTCGAGGCGTGCGCGACAGCACGGACGTGTCATCAGGGCCAGTCGTGTGGAAACTCGCCTCAGAGGCGCCTGGCATGGAGCGAAGATGGTCGAGAAATCGGCGCACGATTGCTTGGAACTCCTGGTCGGCAAGAAGCCGATCCACGACCAGTCGAGATACTTTCACGGTCGCAGATCAGACGACAACTAACGATGCTGGATGAGCGAGCAGAGATTATCCCATAGCCTCTGCCGAGTGGTGAAGGAGATGGTAGTCTCGCTCAGTTGGGAGAGGAAATGGGCACAATATCCGAACTTCAAATGTATGGGAGATTCATCTTCGGGCTCCCAGGGTTCCTGCGCCGACGCATGACCGTCGAGGAGGCTCGTGCGGCGATCCGCAAGGGTCTGGCGGAGCGCGAGAACAACTTCCTCCGCGTCGTACGGCGCGGCATCTTCGAGAACCCGACTAGCCCGTATCTCCCTCTGCTTGCCCTCGCTCAGTGCGAGCTCGGCGACATCGAGGTGTCAGTTCGCGGCAAGGGCCTCGATGCCACTCTCAGGGCGCTGCGCGAGGCAGGTGTCTACGTTTCGTTCGAGGAATACAAGGGGCTGCAGCCCCTGGAACGCGATGGCCAGACGATCCCGGTTGGCCCGCAGAGCTTCGCGAATCCCCTCACGGCCAAGGCCTACGCGACCGAGACGGGCGGTACTTCTAGCGGGGCCGCCTCCCGGGTGAACACGGATGTCGACAACCTCTGGTCGACGGTCCCGCACCTGATGCTCATGAGGCAGGTCCATGGCGTGCTGGGCTACCCGTTCGGCCTTTGGCGAGGGCCGTTGCCAGACCCCACAGGAGTGGGAAACGTTCTCCGCGCGGTCGCGCATGACGGCACGCCTGAGCGCTGGTTTTCTCCGGCCGTCGACCAAGAATTCACCCCGACGCTGAAGAACCGGCTGGCAACGGCCTACATTGTGCTCATGACGCGCTGGCTCGGTGGCGGGTGCCCCTGGCCGGAGCCGGTGCCCCTCGACCGGGCTGTCGTGATCGCTCGCTGGGCTGAGCAAACCGTTCGTGAGCGCAGAGGTGTGACTCTCGGCATGTCGGTGAGTCTTGCGGTGAGAGTCTGCGTGGCTGCCTATGAGGAGGGGATCGATTTGACCGGCGCGGTGTTTCTGGCTGGAGGTGAGCCGGCCACTGTGGCCAGGGAGGCCGCAATATCTCGCACCGGCGCGAGATTGGCCCCCGTCTACATCAGCTCTGACATGGGCCCTGTCGGACACGGATGTGCGAGCCCTGCCGAGGTGGGGGATCAGCATCTACTCGAAGACTGCGTCGCGCTCATCCAACATCCGCGTGAGATCCTCGACACCGGAATCGAAGTGGACGCTTTCTATTTCACGTCCTTGCGGCTGGCGGCCGCGACGATCCTCTTGAACGTGGAGAGCGACGACTACGGCGTCATCGAGGAGCGTTCCTGTGGATGTGAGTTCAACGACTTGGGGTATCACCGCCATATTGTGGGGATCCGGAGCTTCGGCAAGCTCACGGGCGAGGGAGTGACCCTCGTCGGGAGCGAGATGACCCGCATCCTCGAGGAAGTACTGCCGGCGAAGTTTGGTGGTAGCCCGTTCGATTATCAGCTCGTCGAGGAGGAAGACGAAAACGGTCTGAGCCGCTTGGTTCTGCTGGTTAATCCCAGCGTCGAGATTCCCGGTGAAAGGCAAGTAGTTGATGGTTTGCTCGAGGCGCTCGGAACCGATAATGATTCCGCGGGCATGACGCGTATCCTCTGGAAGCAGGCAGATACGTTCCGCGTTCGGCGCGAAGCGCCCGAATGGACCCCGCGTGGGAAGTTCCGTTCCCTCAAGGTCGGCGGCAAGGGAATCCGTTGAAACTTCCGGGCTTGGAGGCGGTGGCGCGTGTCTCTCGATTGGTCTGCTGCTGTCTTATCTTGACCCTCGCCCTATCTTGCTCGCCGGGTCCGGACGATTCTGCGCGTCCCGCCGACCAGGTACGAGCCATCGTCCCGCCATTTCTGTCGAGCGCACCTTTCTACATTGCTGCCGCGGAGGGTTTCTTCGCGGACGAGAATCTCGATGTCGAGTTTGTGAGACTGGCGCGAAACATCGATGGATTGCCAGCGCTCGCACAGGGTGAAGTCGATGTTGGAACTGGGCAGCTCACCGTGAGTGTGCTCAATGCGATGTCCGGCGGTGCGCGAATCCGCGCCGTAGCGGGGAGCGGATATGTGGCGCCGGAGGGGTGCGCATTCATGGGAATCGTGATTCGGCGCGACATGCTGGCCGAGAGGGAGTTGGCGGATCCGGCCCTCCTCCGCGGCCGGCGCGTGAGAATGAACCTCGTTCTGCCAGAGGCTTACTGGTTCGCCAAGGCACTACTTCCCGCCGGCCTCACCCTGGAGGATTTCGAAGCAGTGAACGTGCCTCCGGCCGCCATGGTCGATGGGTTCGTGCACGGCTCCTACGACGTACTGGTGCCCTCGGAACCGCGCCTGTTGCAGTTGGCGCAGCTATCGGATGATGCCGTTCTGTGGCGCTCCATCGGAGAAGTCGATCCTGATTATCAGGTGAGCATGGTGTTCTTCGGGCCAACCTTGCTCGATGAGAGGCCCGATGTGGGCGAGAGGTTCTTGGCTGCTCTCGTTCGCGGGATGAGGCAGTACCAGTTGGGGAAGACTGATCGCAACCTCGACATCCTGGAGCAAGCCACAAAGATCAGTCGGCAGGAGCTCATCAGCGCTTGTTGGGCGTTGATGGATGGCGACGGACGCATCCGCGCCAAGGGCTTTGCCGGATACCAAGCGTGGGCCACGGAACGTGGTCTCCTGGATCGCATTCTTACGGAAGATGAACTAACCGATCGCCGGTTTCTCCGCGCCGCCAACTCCGCCGGCAACGTGGCGAGAAATTGAATGCACGCCCAGTCGTAGATAGACTTGGCCGGCGCACTTCTGCGCAAAAGGAGAACTGACCATGATGCGAGCGCCGTCTGAATGCGGTCCAGCAACGCCCTCTCGATTCCTACAGATACTCGGGTCGCTGATCAGCCTTTGCCTGCTGCTTTCGCCTGTCGGGTGTGCCCCGGACGAGGATGACGCTCCCGCCCCACCCGACCAGGTCCGCGCTGTGGTGATTCCTGTCCTGTTCACGGCACCTTTCCACATTGCCCAGCACGAGGGCTATTTCACCGAGGAGAACCTCGAGGTCGAGTTCGTTCGACTGACCCGCAACATTGATGCTATCCCCGC
>CALAKE010000441.1 GCA_937922775.1 uncultured bacterium
GCCCCGCCGCCGCCACGGCTTCGACTTCTGGTATGCCTACGGCACCTACGATCAACACACGAGGCCGATGTACTGGGCGAACGATACGCCTCGCGAGGAGGCGTTCTATGTCGACCAGTGGGGACCGGAGCATGAAGCCGACATGGCGATTCGGTACCTGGCCAACGAGGGCGGTGAGTACCGCGATCCGGACAGACCCTTCGCCCTTGTGGTCTCAATGAACCCACCGCACATGCCCTACAACCTCGTGCCCGAAAGGTATCTCGAGGCCTACGAAGGGAAGACCTACCGCGACCTACTCGTCCGCCCCAACGTTGACTTCGAGAGCGATTCGCGAATGGCACAACTCGCCCGCAATCACACCAAGAACTACTTCGCGATGATGACCGGCGTCGACGAGCAACTCGGCAGGATCCTGGCGGCGCTCGACGCGGAGGGGCTGGACGAAGAGACGATCGTTCTCTTTACCTCTGATCATGGCAACTGCATCGGCACGCACGGAGAGGTGTCGAAGAACAATCACTATGAGGAGTCGATGCGAGTACCCTTCCTGGTGCGCTGGCCGGAGAGGATTCCGCCCAGGCAGGATGACCTGCTGATCTCGACTCCCGACATCTTCCCCACGCTCCTCGATCTGATGGGCTTCGCCGGCGAAATCCCGCAGGATGTCGAGGGCGCGAGCCGCGCGTCGCTGTTCAAGGGCGGCGAAGGAGACCGGCCGACCTCCCAGCTCTATATGTGGACACCGCCGGGGCAACCGGAGTGGGGCCGGCGCGGGGTTCGCACCCACCGCTACACCTTGATGATCAGCAAGATGCCCGAAGAGCCTATCGAAACCGTCCTGCATGACAATCTCGAAGATCCCTATCAACTCGAGAACATCGCCGTTGCGAACCCCGATATCGTCGAGCGCCTCGTTGAAGAGGAGCTGAACCCGTGGCTCGAGCGAACGGGAGACCCCTGGTTGAAATAGCGCTCTCAGGTCAGCCTTTGAACACGACTTCTCCCCACCGCAGGGGGAGGTGCATGTTGACCTCACCCTGGGGACTCCATACCCAGTTGTCCTCTGGATGTTCCTGCTCTTCGGGATTCAGGCTCTCGGCGAGCGGGGTGCCGTGGGGGGGAATGCGCACGTATTTCCCCTTCACCACATCGTGCTTCCATTGCACCCGGGAAAAATTCACGCGCCACAGGTCGCCCGGCTGCGGTGGGGTAGGCCGGCCGGGGTTGTAAGGCGCGAGGGCTTCCCAGGGAAAGGCGATTTCGACTGACCATCCCTCGTCAGTGTCGGTGGGATCATTGATGGTTCCTCGCACAAACACGGCGCTGAGCAGCCCCTCGATATTGGTTCCCAAGACCGGCTCGCCGCCCTCACCGTAGGGCTTCGGCAGGCTCAGCTCCCAGAGCGAACCGAGGGCGTTGATCTCCAGCTCGTAGTAGTTTCGCGCGTCACCGTCCGGGTCGAGAAACACCTCGAAGTCGTTGTCCTCGAACATGACGGCATTTCTCTCGCGAATCGTGCCCCACACGTGCGGCTCCTCGAGCTCAGCGCCCACGTAGAAGAAGCGTTCGTCCCATCCCATCTTGACGCGCGTGCGGTATCGCGGTCGGCAGGACGCTTCGCCCGTGATGTCGACGAAGTCGCTCGTCCACGGGAGGTCCCGCCATGCCGGATCGCTGAGGCTGCCGTCGATCTGGATAGGGCTGTTCATTCGCCGGCAGATGTAGCGTCTAGGTGCTTGCTCGCTCATGGTTGGCGCCATCGGTATCACATTATCCCGGGCGAAGCGGGCTCATCCCCTGACCATCTCCACCTCACGGTCTAGTTTACGACAGGACCGAAGCGAAGTATCTTGGCGGCGGTCAGCCAGGTACCCGTCAGCTTGGCGATGCCGGAAGTAAATTGGAGGGAGTTGCTCACGGTGCAGCGAGCCACCACGGCAGGTGTGCCGACGGCGAGCTCGGATAGGTAACCAATTTACAGTGATCACCACCACGCTTCCTGAGCCTTTGTCGAACAAGCCGCGTGGCGCAGCATTCGCGATGGGCAACCGAACCGCCGCCGGCGTCATCGTCACCGCGATCCTCGTCTTCGGTCTTGCCTACTATTCGCCCGTGGAGACCGTCGACGCTGACCCGGCGATCGCGCTGATCGCCTCGCAGGCGCTGATCGAGCACCACACGCTCCGCCTTGATCAGTACAACGGCCGGATCGGGCTCGCCTACGAACTCGAGACGGACTACCGAGTGCGCCGCTACTACGATGTTTATTACCCCAACTCGCTCGGAGTGCCCATTTTGTCTGCCCCGGCCGTCTGGCTCGCCAACCGGGCGGGTTTCGACATGCTCGACCAGAGAGCCGAGTTTGCAGCCCAAAACCTACTGTCTGCGCTGTGCTGCACGATTCTGTTCGTGTTGCTATTCGGGATCTGCCGGTTGTACCTGGGCGGTACTCAAAGCCTCGTGATCGCGACGAGTTCGATGCTAGGTACTTCCTTGATAAGCACCAGCGCGACCGGGCTGTGGAACAGCAATTATTCCCTGATCTTCGTCTGCCTGGCGCTGCTCCATCTCGTGGCGCGGGAGCAGAGCCCAGTCTCCAGCCTGTGTTTCCCTTACCTCGGCACGCTGCTCGTGCTCGGAGTTCTCTGCCGCCCGTCAACCGCGATACTCGGCGTGGCGATTCTAGTCTACCTTCTGAGGGAACAGGACCGGCGAATCGCTCTGGGTGCCGCTGTTGCGCTTTTGGCTGTTGGGCTCGCTGTGGCGATCCCTTCGATAGTCCCCTTGCCCTGGATGGCTGGACATTACTCTCCGGCCAGGTTGAGGTTCACTCACTCCCTGAGCCTGGGTCTGTACGGCGTGCTCTTCAGCCCGTCCCGAGGTCTCTTCGTCTTCAGCCCGTTCCTGGCGCTGGTTGTTGCTGGTAGTGTTCGACACCTTCGATCGTTGTGGCGTGACAGGATCTTCTTGCTCTGCACGATCTGGATCCTTTTACACACGCTCGCCGTGGCAACGAACCAGGGTAAGTGGTGGGGAGGCCATTCCTTTGGCCCGCGGATGCTCATCGACGTGATGCCTGCCTTTGTCGTTCTGACGTGTCTTGTCTGGCAACGGGTCGAGAGATCGGAATCGATGACGGTCCGCCGGATGGGCGTGGCCGCGTACCTGATGCTCGCGGCAGTCGCCGTTGCGGTGAACACCGGGCAGGGCCTCTTCAATCCTGCCACCAAGCTCTGGAACATCTCGCCCGATATCGACGGCGACCCAGAGCTGGCGATGGACTGGCGCTATCCACAATTTCTTGCGTCGGCGCGACTACTCGAAGCACGGCTTGACGACTACGAGCGTCGCAATCTCGAAGATCTGCGCGCCGAGCTCGACCCCTACGTGCTCGGCACCCCGATCTTCTTTGACTCCGCGGATGCCATCTTTTTGCACTGGTACAACCCCGAGGACGGCTGGCGCTGGACCCGTGGCGGTAGTGCGTCCGTGCTGCTGCGGCTTCCGCAGGTCGAAGCGCACCACCTCCATACTCTCGAGATCCTGGCAGGGAGTCTGGGAGCTCAGCTAGTTGGCGTCCACGTCAACGGAGTCCCGGTGGCAGTGTTGGAGCTGACAGGATTCGAGCCGGACTGGCACTTGGTGGCGGTACCTGGAGATCTGCTTCGGTCCCGAGCAGAGAACAACATCGAGCTGCAAGTGTCAGATCCATCGTCCACGCCGGGGGATTCCCGACAGATGGGAGTGGCGCTGCGCCGGCTACGCCTGGCGGCAATCTCCACCGACTTCCCCGGCGTCACCTATTCGGAAGACGCCTTCTTCGGCGAAGGCTTCAGCCCAGCAGAAGGTGAATGGCGCTGGACGGATGGTGCCCGCGCGCAAATCTACTATCCCGTGGGTCCAGTCACTCCCGAGAATGAATACCTGCTTACGATTCGGGCGCGCTCGCTCGGGGAGCAACGGGTACACGTCAGCCTCAACGGCGTTTCGATCGGACACCTGGCTCTTGCTGGCACCGATCTGGCGTCGATCACAAAGAGATTCGCCGGCAGCCGGCTATTGGCTAATCAGATCAACCGAATCGAGCTCACGCTGCCCGACGCGGTGACACCACCCAACGAGAGCCGGCGCTTGGCTCTGGCGCTGGTTTCAGTACGGATCTCGCCGGAGTTACCGACCTCCTCCCCGCGCTGAGTGCGCTCGAACCGGGGACAAGAGGGGTGTCACTGACTAGGATCCGGATGCGGCGGAGACCTCTGCGAGCGAGTTTCTCCCAGTTCCGACTCGACGCGAGTCGTTTCGTCGAGCTGGGGAACCACCGCTGCCAGGCGGACGCCGAAGAACACCAGGCCGATGGCCAAAAAGACGATCAAGACCACAGTGCGCGACAAGCCGTATCCGTACGAGAAGAGAGCGAGAATGCCGGAGCCGATCGCGACGGAATAGAGCAGCCAGACCGCTCCTCGCTCCGACAATCCGAGTAAAACGAGTCGGTGGGAGCTGTGATCGAGGCCTCCATCCAGGATTGGCCGACGCGCCATGCGACGGCTAATCGTGAGTAGCGTGGTATCGAAGATAGGCACTAAAAGGATCAGCACCGGAACCACCAGCACCGAGGCGATTCCCCGAGAATAAGGCCAATCCCCGATCAGACTGAGACCCGCCAGGTAGAACCCCACGAATAGGCTGCCCGCGTCCCCCATGAAGATGGATGCGGGGTGCATGTTGTGCATCAGAAACCCCGCGGTCGCGCCGACGAAGATCATCGTGACCACAGCTTCCGGCTCGTTACCGTCAATCAGAAAGAGCGCCAGCCGAAAACAACCGGCGATGACGGCGATACCCGCCGCAAGGCCGTCCATGTTGTCCAAGAGGTTGAACGCGTTGACGATCCCGACCACCCAAAGGATCGTGATGGCGGCGTTCAACAGTGGGTGATTCGTGAGCTGGAACTGTAGCCCAAGCGCGACCATCGTGCCGGCCACCAGCAGCTGGAATACGAGCTTCGTCCGAGGTCTGAGCGGACGGAGGTCGTCGACCAACCCAAGGAGGAAGATCACCGACCCACCGACGAGGAGGATCATCATCGGGGCATCAGGGACTCCCAAGAAGAGGTTGATGATCAGCACGGTAAGGAAGATCGCTACGCCACCAAGCAGCGGGACCGGATCGCTACGCCACCGATCTTGCCGCGGCACGCTGAACACTCGTAGTCGTATCGCCAGCCTCTTGCAAGATGCCGTGAGGAATGCCGACAAGACCAGCGCCGAAAGGCCAGAAATTGCCAGCGTCATGATGCCGACACGAAAGCCATCAAGCTCATGCCACGATCTCCTCGTATTCGTGTTCCAGGCGTCGGGCCAAGGAAGGAAAGCTCATGAGTTCCTCGAAGAGGGAGCGCACGGTACTGGCCCTGGCATCGATCTGATCGCGTGAAATATCGAGCACCTGGCGAGCCAGTGACTCGTCGTCCCCGGGTGGAAACAGTACTCCCACCGCCCCGTTGCCGGTCATCGCACGAAACGATGGTATATCGGTCACGACCGGTATCACCCCACAAGCCATGGCATCGAGCACAGCACAGCCACTGTGCTCACGGCGGCTTGCTTGTAGTAGAAAGTCTGCACTGTTGTAGACGAATTCCATGCGCTCGTAGGGTAAACAACCGCCGAAATGCACGCGCCTGCGAAGATCTGGCTGTTCCGCCACCCAGGCACGTAGCTCGGGGAGTAGCTCGTCCGTCAGATAGTGAAGATACAGCTGGGCGCCGGTCAGAGATCGAGCTATGCGGGCAAAGCCGCGGAGCGCGGTCAGGGGGTCCTTTATCGGATGAAGGCGAGCAGCCCACAAGAAGACCGGATCGCCGACCATACCGGTTTGCCGGCGGGCGATAGGACGTGGCATCGGCGAAAAACGGCTCGAGGTTTCCATGAGTTCTACGACACGTCGGGTCCCGTCTGTGATGATCCCTGCCTGGATATACGTTTCGGCCTGTTCCGCTGTCGTGAAGAGGACCCGAGCGGCACGGCCGAAACCGTAGCTCTGAAGTCTTCGACCGACCACAGACTGTGCGGGGCGCCCACCATTGTGGTGCAGGACGATAGGGGGACCGGTCCGCCTCTGTCGAAGAAGGAGTAGCGCCAGATTGAGGTGGAGCGACGTCCCGAAGAAGTGAATGAGGTCGGGCTGAAGGTGTAGCACTCGATCGATGGCGCGCCAGGCCGGTGTGGCCAGCGGGGGTTCCAGGCGCCGCCCTCGTGTCAGGGCCCAGCCTTGAGCCCGAGCCAGTGCTCCGGGTGCTACGAAGTGATGTTGGACCCGATCGCAGCGAACTTCACCGTCGACAGGGTAGAGGTAAACCACGTTGACCTCGTGACCTCGTTCGGCGAGCGCCTGCGGGAGGTCTTGGGCGCTCCGAACGGCGGCCAGATAGGCCATGGGGTCTAGATTCACCAGGTCCGGATTGTAGTAAAGGAGCGCGTAGCACAACTTCATCTTGCTTCGCTCACTTTGCCTCCGGCTCCGTTTCACATCGCCGCACTTCGAAGCAACAGACCGACAGGCGGCGGCGATCGGGCAACGCTCGGAAGCTGAAATCCGAGCTCACCTCCAGCTCGACGAACGGCTGACTGCCACTGGGCAGATCCAGGCGCACGCGAACCTGCCCCGGGCGTTCGGCAACAATTCGGGCAAGCCGGACGCTCTCCGCTGTGATCTCTACTGCAATCCCTTTGTCGGACGGCACCTTGTGAGCCTCGAGAACCACCTCGGCCTGCCGCCAGCGCCGGGGAACGAGTAGCTTCCCGCGAGGGCCCAGCCAGCCATCAGCGTGGCATGGCAGACGCTCCGTGGCGCGCCGCATCATCCGGCCCTGGGTATAACGAACCGCGCGCCGAAATCCGCTCCAGCTGTGCGCAACGAGTTGCTCGCTCAGCGTGTCGAGGGCGTATAGCCGAACGCCCGGGGTCGCGAAGCGGCCTGAATGTTTGCTTGCCAGCCGGCGCAGCTCGCGGATCCGTCGCCAGCCGCCGGTGCTCGTCTTTGTCTTCGAATAGACACGCGAAGACCCGAGATTCTCATCGAGGTAGAACACATCGGAGTGCGCCGCCAGGCGAATCCACAGGTCCCAATCCATCGCGAACTCGAGGCGCTCGTCGAGCAGGCCAACCTCCAGGGCCGCATCTCGGCGGAAAAAGGCGGCTGGCTGCAAGATGTAGTCAAGACAGTGAACGAGTCTCCACAGTGAAAACGGTTCGATCTCATCGAAATCGCCAACGACGTCACCCGTCTCGTCGAGGATCGAGCCATTGCCGTACACCAACCCGACCTCCGGAAGGGACGCGAATGTCTCGACGACCTTCGTGATCGCGCCCGGCGCATAGATGTCGTCAGAATTCAACCATCCCAGGATGCTGCCGCGGGCTTGGCGAAATCCCTTATTGATGGCATGCGATTGTCCGTCATCTGCCTCGCAGACCCACTTCAGCCGGTCTCCATACGAAGCGAGGATGTCCAGACTCTCGTCGCAAGACCCCCCATCAAATACGAGGTACTCGATCCGCGGATAATCCTGCTCGAGGACGCTGTCGATCGCGGCACGGAGAAAGCGCCCTTGGTTGAGGGACGGCGTTACAATCGTTACCAGCGGCCGGCGCCGAGCCGACTCTGGAGCCGTCAACTCGGCACCTCGCCGTTTCCAGGAGTGAGGTCAAGGACCTGGTGAACGCGCATCGCCAGCCGGCGCATTTCGCCGCGCCAGGGCTGCGGTGGTAGCGCCGCGTTGCTAGCGAAATCCAGCTCTATCTGACGCTCGTCTGCCGAAGCAACTTGCGGCAGGCGGAGTTTTCGGCTGTAGATGCCGGGCCGGTCG
>CALAKE010000442.1 GCA_937922775.1 uncultured bacterium
TCTCTACGCCCAAGCTCAGGCGAGTCACGCCGATTTCCTTGATGGCCTCGAGCTTGGGCCGGCTCAGAGTTCCCGGCTCACATTCGAAGGCGATCTCCTTTGCTCCCGCCCACGGAATCGAAGTCTTCAGGCGAGTGGCCAGGTCCACCAGGTGCTTTGCCGAAATGAACGAGGGAGTGCCGCCGCCGAAATAGACGAACTCGAGCGACCGGCCCCGCACCGCTGGTAGATCACTGTATGCCTGCAGCTCCCCATCGAGAGCTTCGATGTAGCGCTCTACTTGGGCTGCATTCTTGTCGGTGTAGACCTTGAAGTAACAGAACTTGCAGCGCTTACGGCAGAAGGGAATATGGATATACAGGCCCATCGGCGCGCCGGCCCACGGCTCGGAATGCAGGGCCTCGTTCAATGCGCCCAGGTGCTCGTGGGACCAGAACGAATAGGGCGGGTAGTTCGACACGAAGACGCTACCAACGCCCGTTTCGCGAAGCTCCGTTCCCGTGGTTGCCGGATCAGGACCGACCTTCGCGTTCATCACCGCATCTCCCCGAAGCAGTAGACCTGGCCGTCCTCGGTCCCGATGACCATCCTGCCATCGGCAATGCTCGGCGATGCGACGATCGACGAACCCGTCTCGAATTGCCACTCCACCTCACCCGAGCTCGCGTTCAGCGCGAAGACTTCACCGGTGCTGGCGCCAAAGAAGACGCGGTCTCCCACGATCACGGGCGAGGAGTCGATCCGGGCGCGTGTGCGATAGGTCCACACGGCCTCCCCGCTCTTTCTATCTATCGCATGCAGCATCTTGTCGCGGCCGCCAACGAACACCAGATCAGCCGCGATCGCGGCCGAGGAGTAGTAGGGGAACTTGCGCGTCGGGTGCTCGTAGATCCACTGCAGCTCACCGGTAATCACGCTGATCGCCATTACCTGATTCTCGAAGGTGCCGAAGTAGGCGATACCGTTGTCGATGGCCGGGCTCGCTCCGACGTAGGCGTAGACCTCGATTTCCATGAGAGAAGCCCCGTCCTCGAGACGCACGACTCGGCAGAAGCCGTCGCAGCCAACCGAAATCACCTTCCCATCGACGATAGCGGGCGTGCCGTTGACATAGCCGAGCGTCTCGATCTTCCAGATCAACGAACCGTCGGCTGCGTCCAGGCAGTAGAGCGAGTTGTCGTAGGAGCCGAAGACAAGGCGTCCATCGACGTAGTTGGCACCCGAAATGATGCCGGCGCCGGTGCTGAACACCCACTTGACCTCGCCGGACCGGGCGTCGAGAGCGTGGAACTGGCCCCCTTCATCCCCGAAGTAGACGACGCCGTCGACGACCGTCGGTGATGACCTGATCTCCATGCTCGCCTGATATTTCCAGCGCAACTCGCCGTCCGTGAGATCGATGGCGTAGAAGTAACTGTCCAGGGAGCCAAGATAAGCCACCCCATCAGCAATCGAGGCGGTCGATTCGATGCTGTCGTCGGCCTCGAAGACCCACAGCGGAGCGAGGCTGGTGGGCAGCGAGCCGGCGGCCACGCCGGTGAGACCGGCGTCTCCCCGGAAGAGCCGCCAAGCAGTCTGCTCGGCGACCACAGGGCCCGCTTGGACGGTGGCGCCCTCGTGCGGCTCCGCCAGGGTCTGAGGAGATGCCCCGGGCGACGCCGCGAGACCGGTCAACACGCCACAGACCATGACGATCAGGCTGCCGAACGGGGCTAAGGCCAGGGGACGGGGGAGATCAGTACGCCGCTTCATAGATATCCAACAACTCCTGCCTACCTACAGGCCGCGGGTTGAAACCCGCGGTCCACTGGTCAGCGGCCTCCTCGGCCAAGGAGGGAAGGGTCTCTCGATCGATTCCGTGATCGCGGAGTCGGTTCTGCACACTACCGCCGCGCACAAGAGTTTCAATCAGACTGGCCACCACAGCTCCACCGGACATCGGGGCCAACATCTGGCCCTCGTCCAAGGTCATGAGATCCTGAACTGCCGGCACGAGCTCGTCATACAGAGGACCGACCGCCGCGGAGTTGAACCGCACGACGTGCGGCACCAGTACGCCCACGGCGATCCCATGAGGGATGTCGAACCGAGCGGTAAGGGGGTTGGCGCAAGCGTGGGCGGCCCCGAGCATGGAGCACTCAATGGCCGCGCCGGCCAGGTGGGCGCCCAATTGCATCTGCCCGGCGACCGCGAGGTTCCCGGGATCCGCCAAAGACTCCAGGTAGCTAGCCACCAGCAGGCGCCACGCCTCGCGAGCGTAGAGCCGCGAGACGGGAGTCCGTTTCAAAGTCACATACGACTCCACTGCGTGCCCGATCGCATCGATTCCCGTGGCGACGGCAACCGGCCGAGGCGCGGATACCGTCAGGTTCGGGTCGAGGATCACGTGGGCGAACCTGGCCTTCTCGTCTCCGCAAGCCATCTTGCGGTGCGACTCCTCCTGCGCGATGAGCGCGAACGACTGGGCCTCGCTTCCCGTCCCCGCCGTGGTCGGAATCCCGATCGCCGGCAGCATGGGCTCGGTGGCCTTGTTGATCCCCCAGTAGTCCTCCATCTTCCCGCCGTTTGTGAGCAGGAAATTAATGCCTTTGGCGCAGTCCATGGCGCTGCCGCCGCCGAATCCGACAACTAAGTCGATCTCATGCTCACGGGCATACTCGGTACCGGCCTCCACATGGCGAGTCGTCGGGTTCTCGGCGACGCCGTCGAATATGAAGACCTCGCTCGACTCAGCGCCCATCAGCTCGACGGCCCGCTCCGGGTGCCCCGTAGCGCGAACGCCGGGGTCGGTAACGATCAGCGGCCGCCGGCCGCCCAGCAGCTGCACCAGCTCACCGATCTCCGACAAAGTGCCGGGCCCGCTGTGCACACGGATGCCGCCCATCGTCGCCGACCATGAAAGCGGGGTCAGGTCGGCCGGAATTTCGGTGTGGTCTTGGGTCTCAGTAGGCATAGATCCGGATCGAGAGGTGGTACGTGTCTTCAATGAGTGGGGATTTGGGGGGCCTCCCCTCTCGGGGAGGTCCGCGTAATTGTAGTGGGGTGTCGGCGCGACTGCCAGGCGTGGCTAACCTGCTATCCTCCAGTGCCACCCAGCCCGCCGGGCTGCTGCGATGCCTGCACCGCAACGGGTGCCGCCGGCCGCGGCGCCTCAGGTTTGTAGAGGCTCACGAGTGCCCCTCCCAGGGCAGCGAGGGCAATCCCGAGCACGAACTGCCATCTCAAGTTGGCCAAACCACCGGCCGGGGGATGAATCGAGAACGCCACAATCGCGTTGACGATCGGTGCACCGGCGAACACGATCGACATGACGACCGCCGGAGAACCCTTGGCGCCGAAAGCCAGCAAGACACAAAAAGCGCCCGCAGCACCAACGGTACCCGCGAGCAACGAGAATCCCATGCCCTTCACCGGGTACTGCCACGTCGCCCCGTTCATCATCAAAATGGCGAGCGGAGCCACGACCGCGGTGATGAAATAGGCGATCCCGACAAACAAAAAGGCCTTGTAGCGGCCGTTGACCGGATCCTGCATCGACATTTGGCCGGAGTGCAGCAGAACCCCATAGACCCCCCAGCAGGCCACGGTCATCAGTGCAAAGCTGAGCCAGGCCATCCCAGCGCCCGAGGCGCCTCCTGCTCCCATTGGATCCTCCTGTTGATTGCGATTTCGGTGCACGGAAACTAATGTCTCCGGGTCAGCGGATCAAGCACGCTGACATCCCCCAGGTTGCAGCGCGGGGAACTTCTCTCGACGAATGTCGAAAAACGATGGAGGAATGATGGGCGATACCTACAAGATGATCACGCTGGTTGGCACCTCTGCGGAGTCCTACGAAGATGCCATCAATGGCGCCCTCGAGACCGCTTCCGAAACCGTACGCAACCTCAACTGGTTCGAGGTGAAGGAATTCCGGGGTCGGGTTGCAGACGGGAAGGCCGCCGAGTTTCAGGCCACGATCATGGTCGGCTTCAAGGTCGAAGGGGCCTGATCTTTACACCCCCCGGGGGGTATGCTAGCTTTCACCCTGGCAGAGCGCGTTTCTGAGCGCGTACGTATGCCCGCATCGTCCCAGGGGACCTGTTCCTGAGGTCCTCTTTCTTATGCAAAGATCGAGCGCCTCGTCGAGGGAGTCAGGGACCCTGTCTCCCGCGGTGTCGCATCAGGCTCGTGGGAGGCAGGCGAGCGGGTCCACAGTCCTTTTCGAGAGTCGGTAGGGAATGGTCGAAGTAAAGCTCAAAGAAGGCGATCGTCTCGAGTGGGCGATCAAGAAGTTCCGCCGCGAAGTGCAGCGCGCCGGAATCCTGCGCGACCTGCGCAGGAGGCGCTTCTACGTGAAACCCAGCGAGGCGAAGCGCTTGAAAGCAGCAGCTGCGCGTCGCCGCAAGCGCCGCCAGGTACAGAGGCAGCGCCGCGCCGAAGGTTAGTCTGGATCTCTCAGCCGAGAATTCCGGCCTGATCTTCTGACTTCACGCCTGATATGCACTGCCCAAAATGTGGGGCCGAATACCGTCCTGGGTTCAGCCGCTGCGCGGATTGTGACGTCTACCTGGTCGACCAGCCCGTCGACGAGGCCCACGACCCTGATCCCCATCGCGAGATGGTCGAGGTCCTCAAGACCACCGACAGTATCCTCCTTCCCGTGGTGAAATCGCTGCTCGATTCTGCCGGTATCAAATACGTAACGCAGGGTGAAGAGGCGCTCGGCGTCCTGCCGCTGGGCCCAGCGGGCGCCAAGGTCGTTCGGGCCTCCTGGGCCTGGGGCGCGACGCTCTACGTCGCCAAGGAAGACGAGGCCAGCGTCAGAGAGATGCTGGCTCAGATCGATGAAGACTTCCAGGGAGAAGGCCTCAGCGAAGAGGACTTACCCGAAGGGACATTTCCCGACGAGGACCCCGAGCAGTCCTGAGTAGTCCGGATTGTTGGCTAGCTTCCCGCCCCGCTCATCTCCCTGATAGCGAACAGGTGACGGTCGCCACGGATGAAGATTGTTCCGTTGGCGATCGCCGGCGACGCCCAGATCGGCTCATTCAACGAGTTGCTGATCAGGAGCTCGTGCTTTGGGCCGGCCTTGATGAGGAACACGTCCCCGTCCTCGCTGGCCAGCAAGATCTTGCCGTCGAAGGCCACCGGAGACGCCTTGAAGGTTGCCGGAATCGGCACGCGGCCGCCCTCGTAGACAAGCTCGCCGGTCTCGGCATCGAGGCACGTGAGAATGCCCTGGTCGTTGAGAAGATAGAGATAGCCTTGGTAGTAGATGTTCGAAACCACGTAGGCAGTTCCCTTCTCGTAATCCCAGGCCCGGTAATCCGTCCCTGTGATGTCGCCCGTGCCGCCCGTGTCGATCGCCATCGTGATCTTGCGAGGGAATCCCGCCGAGACGAACACTCGGTTGCCGGCCACAACGGGTGTCGCGATGGGGTTGCTGCGGACGCCGTCGGTTCTCCAGACTTCTTCACCGGTAGCCGGATCGTAGGCAATGGTGAACTCGTGCGAGACGGTGACGAGCTCGATCTCACCTGATGGATTCTCGACCAGGTTCGGTGTCGTCCAGCTGATCTGCACCGGTCGCGACTTTCTCCAGACCTCCTCGCCGGTCTTCTTGTCGAGTGCAGCGATGAACGACTTCTGCCCGTCGTTCTCGTCGCACTGCAGGATTACCAGGTTTTCGTAGAGCACGGGCGAAGTGCCGACGCCCAGGCCAATAGTCGCGATGTCGCCGAGATCGGCGCTCCACACCTCGTTGCCATCGAAGTCGAAGGCGAACATCCCCTCGGAGCCGAACCAGGTGTAGACAAGCTCGCCATCAGTGGCCGGCGTCGGCGCGGCAAAAGATCCTCTGCGGTGGCGATCCTCGTACATGGGGCCTTTGAAGACGACGCTCGTCCAGAGAATCTGCCCGGTTTCGGCGTCCAGGCAGACGACCTCGAGCGTGTGGCTTCGATTTCCGTCGACGGCGTCCGGGTGAAGGTAGGCCTCCCCGAACAGGCTGTGGACAGCGACCTCATGTCCCGGGACCACGTCTCCCCGAACCGCGGTGGTGATGAAGACCCGGTTTCCCCAGACGATCGGCGAGGAGTGCGACCTGCCCTCGATCTCGGTCTTCCAGAGGATGTTCTCGTTCTCGTCCCAGTACATCGGCAGGCCGGTTTCGGTCGAAATCCCATTGCTGCCCGGGCCGCGCCACTGTGGCCAATTGGAATCGTCGGCGAGCGCCGGGCCGAGAGCAACTGAGGCCGGACCGGGGCTGGGAAGCGTCGGCGCGGCGATGACCAGAAAGAAGAGGGTCGCGGCGAGAGTCTTGGTCGGGGTTCTCATCAGGCATCTCCGGCAGTGTGACGCAGCATTCTTCGGGCGTGGGCGAGTGGCAGAATCCCCGGCATTCTATCGTTCCGGGCGAGCGGCTTCCCGGCGGTCCTCAGGGCCAATCGATTTCGACCAGGACCGGAGCGTGGTCCGACGGCTTCTGACCTTTGCGCTCATCGCGGTCGATGCGAGCGTCGGTGCAGCGCTCCACCAGGTCGGCGCTGACCAGTATGTGATCGATACGGAGGCCGTTGTTCTTGGGGAATCCGAGCTGGCGGTAGTCCCACCATGAATAGAGGCCATCCTCATCCCGGCACTGCCGGAAGGCGTCGGTCAGGCCCAGACCTAGCAGTTCCCCGAAACGGTCGCGCATCTCTGGATTGAAAAGCACCGACCCCTCCCACTCGTCGGGGCGGTTGGCATCGCGCGCCTCGGGAATGATGTTGTAGTCGCCGAGCAGTGCAAAGGGGTCGGCGGTCAGCTCCCGCTCCTCGATGTAGGTCACCAACCGGTCCAGCCAGAGTCGCTTGTAGGTGTACTTGTCAGAGTCGACGGTGGAGCCGTTCGGTACGTAGACGCATACCAGCCGGATGCCGCTTACCGTAGCGGCGATGCAGCGCGCTTGCGGATCGTCGATGTCGTCTCCGAAGCCCAGCTCGACGTCCTCCGGCTTCGTCTTCGCCAGGATCGCCACGCCGTTGTAGGTCTTCTGCCCGAGCACCGCGGCTTCGTAGCCGACCTCTCGCACGGCATCGAAAGGGAACGCCTCCTCGGGTGCCTTGAGCTCCTGCAGGCACAGAGCATCCGGCTGATGATTCTCCAGCCAGCGGAGCAGACGCTCCTCACGGGCACGTACCGAATTGACGTTCCAGGTCGCGATCAACATGCTGCTGCCCTTCCTTGTCGGGATCCGAGTTGGGATCCGAATGGCTCTCGGCGCTCGTAGAGAATACGATTCACTCCCCCCAACCGGCCAGTGTCCAACAGCAGGAGCATCTAGTGACCGAGCCCCAAGCAGCAGACGCCAAAGAGATTGTCCTCTTCGATCTGGCGGCATCTCCAAACAACATGAAGGCGCGCATCGCCCTCAACTTCAAAGGGCTGCCGTTCAGGAAGATTCCGGTCGACCCCACGGACCGTACCCCCATTGTCGAGGCCTCAGGGCAGCCGTTGACGCCGGTCATGCTGCACGGCGACACCGTCGTCTATGACTCCCGCGCCATTCTCCGATATCTCGACACGAACTTCCGCGATACGCCGCCACTGTTTTCAAGCGACAAGGAGACGATGAGCGAGATCGAGCGGATCGAGAAGTACGCCCGCAACACACTCTCGCAGGGCGTGGGAATCGTCTTCGCCCAGGCACTCTCGGAGAATCCAGATCTCGATGCCTGCCAAAATGCCTCCGACATGCTGAACGAGGCCTCGGCCATTCTCGAGGAGCGTCTGCAGGACAGTGACTGGTTGATCGACGATCGTCTGACGGCCGCCGACGTGACGGCGGCACCCATCGTCTTTCTCGGCATGCTGCCGCCGGAGATCGGCAGGACGGGTCCCATCGCCCAGTTCTTCGTGGACAATTTCGAGTTGGGTGAGGGGCGAGAGCGCACCCGGACCTGGGCCATGCGGGTAATGGCCTTCGATCGCTGAGCTGAGGGCGCGGCCGCCGTGTGGTGGGGTGTTCGGCCCTGAGAGCATAAAATGGCAACCACACCGGGAGGCCGAGGTTTCGTGCCCCGATGGGCGCGAGCCCGCTTCCCCCTCTATGCGTAACAGCCACGCTGCCTCAGGGGGTTCCAAATGAAGCCTCGCAGTGCTGCCGCCGCCGTCTCTGTACTCACCGCCCTTCTGCTTCTTTCGGGCGCCGCTCCCGCCGCTGGAATGGCGCCCCCTGCACCTGGAGCCGCCCAAGAGCAGCGACTCTTCGCAATCGAGGATATTTTCGAGCTCGCACGTGTGGGGGATCCGCGCATCAGCCCGGAGGGGGATTGGGTCGCCTACACCGTTTCGAAAACGAGCCTGAAGAAGGAAAGCTCCGACACCGACATCTGGATGGCACCGCTTGCCGGCGGTGACCCCGTGCGGCTGACCACAAGCGACAAATCGGAATCGAGCCCGCGCTGGAGCCCTGATGGCAAGTACCTGGCCTTTCTGTCGAGCAGGGATGGCAACAAGACACAGGTTTGGTTGCTGCCGCGCATGGGTGGCGAGGCGTCTCCACTCACCGACTATGAGACTGGCGTTTCTTCCTTCGTCTGGTCTCCGGACAGCTCGCGCCTGGCCGTGGTCGTCCGCGACGAGGATCCTGATGAGGCGGAGGAATACGCCGGCGAGGAAGAGGGCGAGAGCGACGCTCCGAAGCCGATCGTCGTCACGAGGCTGCAGTTCAAGCGTGACGGCACCGGCTACCTCGATGACCTGAAGAGCCACATCTACATCTTCGACCTGGCCACCAAGGAAAGCGTTCAGGTCACAGAAGGCCCCTACAATGAGGGATCGCCCGCCTGGTCGCCGGACGGAACAACGATTGCCTTCGTCAGCAACCGCACGGAGGAACCCGACGCCAATGAGAACTCTGACATCTTCGTGGTGGCCGCGGAGGCCGGGGCGGAGCCCCGCAAACTGACCAGCTACGAGGGTAGCGACTCCTCACCGGTCTTTACGCCCGACGGTAGGCACATCGTCTTCGTGCGCGGCGGCGATCCGGCGGACGTCTGGTACGACACCAACGACCTGGCCATCGTCCCTGTGGCCGGCGGCGAGGCCCGACTTCTCACCCCCGACCTCGACCGCAATATTCGACGACCGACCATTACGGCCGACGAAACGGGGATCTTCTTCGTTGTAGAGGATCGCACCAACAATCATCTCGCCCGGATGGCCCTTGCTGGTGGCGAGGTAGAGCCGGTCGTCGAGGGAGACCGGAGCATCAGCGCGTTCGATGTATCGAAGGGCGGCGAGATCGTCCTGCTTGAGAGCCAGACGCATTATCCGTCCGAGATCTCCAGGGTCGTGGGCAGTGACCTTGTGCGGCTGACGCACGTCAACGACGAGTTCCTCGCCGGTATCGACCTGGCGCCGGTGAAGCGTCTCGAGGCTACGAGCGCCGACGGCACCGCCATCGACTTCTTCCTCACGCTGCCACCGGGTTTCGTCGAGGGAGAGCCGATTCCCACCCTGCTGCGCATTCACGGTGGGCCCGTGTCGCAGTTCTCAAACAGCTTCAGCCAGGAGTGGCAGATCCTCGCGGCGCATGGATACGCGGTGGTGGCGGCCAATCCGCGCGGCTCTTCCGGCCGAGGGCGCGACTTCAGCCGCGCGATCTTTGCCGACTGGGGCAACAAGGACTTCGAAGATGTGATGGCCGCGGTCGATGAGGCGATCGAGATGGGTGTGGCTGACCCTGACCGACTCGGCGTCGGCGGCTGGAGCTATGGCGGCATCCTGACGAACTACGTCATCACGCAGACGGGCCGCTTCAAGGGCGCGATCTCGGGCGCCAGCGAGGTCAACTACACCGCCAACTACGGCCACGACCATTACCAACGCCAGTGGGTCGACGAGCTCGGTTATCCCTGGGAGAACACCGAGTTGTGGATCCGGCTGTCGCCCTTCTTCAAGGTCGACCAGGTGACCACGCCGACGCTGGTCATGTGCGGGCAGCTCGACTGGAACGTGCCGCTGCAGAATTCCGAGCAGCTTTACCAGGCGCTGCGCAAGCTCGGCATCGAAACCGAGCTGGTGATCTATCCGGGGCAGGGTCATGGAATTCGGCGGCCCAGCTACCAAGTGGACCGCTACGAGCGTTATCTGGACTGGTACGACAAATACGTCAAAGGGGAGAAGAGCTAGATGAGGGCACGACACCTGCAGGGCTCAGCATCAAGATCAAAACTCTGTCTGGGGATATGCCTCCTTCTCATGGTGAGCATCCTGACCCCGGCGCTGGCGATTCCCGGATCTCGAGAATCGGAGAAGAAAGCGGTTCTCGCGGCGGTACAGAAACTGTTCGACGCCATGAAGGCGGGCGACGCCGAGATGGCCGCTGAGGTCCTCGTGATCGAGGGGCAGTTTCTCTCGGTGCGACCGGGGGAAAGCGAAGGCACGACCGCCATCCGAGCGCAGAGCAACGAGGTCTTCCTCGAGCAACTCGCCGGAGCCGAGGACGAGTGGCTGGAGCGGATGTGGGATGCCGAAGTGAAGATCCACGGCAACCTCGCCATGGTTTGGACTCCCTACGACTTCCACCGCGACGGGGAGTTCAGTCACTGTGGAATCGATGTGCTCGACCTGATCAAGGTGGATGGGGTCTGGAAAGTGGCGGGCGGAACCTACACGGTGGAGCCTGAAGGCTGCGGCGACAGCCCGCTCGGGCCGCCAAGCGCCGAAGGAAAGCGTCACCTGAGAATCGACGACTCCTTTGCCATCGAACGTGTGGGTTCCCCTCGAATCAGCCCCGACGGCGCGTGGGTCGCGTACACGGTGAGCGCGACATCCCTGAAGGAGAACAAGAGCGAGACCCGCATCTGGATGGTGCCTGCGTCCGGTGGAGATCCTATGCCCATGACGGGCAAGGGCAGCTCGGCGAGTCGGCCCCGCTGGAGTCCTGATGGTAAGTATCTATCGTTCCTCGCCAGCAGGGGCGAGGGGAAGACGCAGGTTTGGCTGCTGGATCGACGCGGCGGTGAGGCCGTGCAACTCACCGAGGAGAAGCTCGGGGTGTCTTCCTACGACTGGACGCCCGATAGCACCCGTCTCCTGCTCGTGATGAAGGACCCGAAGCCCGACGAGAAGGAGGGCGAGAGCGGCGGAGAGTCGGGCGAGGGCGAAGACAGCAAGGTCACTGACCCTTGGGTCGTGGATAGGCTGCAGTTCAAGCAGGATTACGTCGGCTACCTCGATCGCCGTCGAGACCACATCTACGTGTTCGATGTGGCCGAGAAGAAAACGGTGCAGATCACCTCGGGTGACTATGACGACTCGTCGCCCGTCTGGTCGCCCGACGGCACGACGATCGCTTTCGTCAGCAACCGCACCGAGGAGCCCGACTCCAACTACAACAGCGACATCTGGCTGGTGGACGCCGATAACACCGACAAGGGCAAGACAGTCGTGCAGGTCACCAGAGGTCCGGGATCCGACACTTCGCCAGCCTGGTTGCCAGATGGAAAGCGCATCGTGTACGGCACGACGGTCCGCCCTGAGATCGGCGATTACCAACAGTCGGAGCTGGCAATCATCGGCATCGACGGCGAGGGCGAACGCGTCCTGACCGCGGAGATCGACCGCAACGTCTACTCGCCACAGCTCTCTGCAGACGGGGCGACAGTCTTCTTCAGCCTCGAAGACAGCGGAGAGCAACACCTGGCATCGATTCCGACCGACAGCACCGACACTCCCCTCGCTGACGTCACGCGCGTGATCGGCGGCCAGCGCAGCGTGAGGACCACGCATGTTGGCGGTGACGGGATGGCCGCGGCTGTGATCAGTGAGCCCCACATGCCGGGCAACCTCTTCGCGCGCGACCCTGGCACGGGTGGCGACCTGCGCCAGCTCACCCACAACAACGAAAAGCTGCTGGCCGGCATCGAGCTTGGGGAAGTGGAAGAAGTCAGATTCAACAGTGCTGACGGCACCGAGATCGAGGCGTTTTTCGTCAGGCCGCCCAACTTCAATTCCAACATGCGCTACCCGACGATCCTGTGGATCCATGGCGGGCCCATGGCCCAGTACGACTTCGGCTTCGATTTCGACAGCCAGCTGATGGCCGCCAAGGGCTACGTCGTGGTCATGCCCAACCCCCGCGGCTCCACCGGCTACGGGCAGGAGT
>CALAKE010000443.1 GCA_937922775.1 uncultured bacterium
GGTGCTCGAGCTTGACGTCGTCCTTGCTGATCTCGAAACCCTCGCCGGCCAGGGCATCCACGATGTCCGCGTGGCTTACCGAGCCGTACAGGGTCTCCCCGTCAGCCACCCGTCGTTTGATATTGACGGACACGGCGCTCAAGCTCTCTGCCAGCGCCTGGCTGGCTTCGAGATCGGCGGCCGCCTTCGCCTCCATCTTGGCTTTGCGAAGGAAGACCAGGTTTCGGTTGGCTTCTGATGCCTTTACGGCGAGGCCCTTGGGAAGCAGGTAGTTGCGTCCGTATCCAGCCGCAACTTCGACCTCGTCGCCAGGCCCCCCTAGATTGGGAACTTGTTCCTGGAGAATGAGCTTCATGGTCGGTCGCTCCGTATTGGCCCGCTAGCCATTCGTGTAGGGCAAGAGCGCAATCTCGCGAGCCCGCTTGATGGCTCTGGTCAGCATGCGCTGCACCCGAGCATTGGTGCCCGTGGCGCGCCGCGGCTGGATTTTGCCCCGATCCTGAATGAAATGTTGAAGCAATTCGTAGTTCTTGTAGTCGATGTACTCGACATCGTCTTCGATGTACCTGCTGCGCTTTCGGCCTCCGCGCCGGTGCCATGCACTCGCCATCGTCAGCTCTCCTTCTCTTCTTCGTCTGCCACGGCGTCATCGGCATCGGCCTGTGGGGCAGTCTCTTCAGTAATTTCCGCGGGATTCACTTCAGCAGGCGCGGACGAATCCCCGCTCGCGGCGGGCTCATCGTCTCCTGCGGGTGCCAGATCGGCGGGCGCTGCCTCGACCTCGATGTCCGACCCTGCCTCAGATGTCTCTTCACCAGAGGGGGCCGCCTCGGAGCTATCTACGCCAATGATTGCCGGCGCTGCGGCAGCAGCCGCGGCGGCCTGCTCGGCCCTGAGCGCTTCCTGCTCGGCAGCAACCTCTGCGGTCGTACGCGTGGCGGCAGCGGCACGGGCAATGGCACGCCGCTCGGCCGCAGCCTTCTGCAACGCGATTTCCGCAGCTTGGTCGCCCTCGAGCTCATCGAGCTCCTTGCGGACAGCAGCTTCGTGGGGTCCTTCGAGGCGCACGACAATGTTGCGGATGACGGCTTCATCCAGCTTCATCTTCGCCTTCAGGAGTTGTGGCAAGTCGATCGATCCCTCCGAGTGGAGGAGAACGTAGTGGCCCTCGGTCTTACCTTTGACCTGATAGGCGAGCTTGCGGTTGCGCTCCCAGATGCGAGCCTGGAGCATGGTCCCTTCATCGGCGTCGACGACGGAACGCAGGTCACCAATGACTGCGTTGATACCCTCGTCGTCAGCCTCAGGGGTGACGATCAGAAGTGTCTCGTAGAGATTAGGCATGGCCTCCTCTCGGTCTGGTTGGCCCTGCACTGGCAGGGCGAGGAGTTAATTGAATTCTGGTACCGCTCACCTTCGTGGGGCTTTTGGGGGCCCGCTAGACGATCAGCGGAGCGATGACCAGCGAAACAACAGACATCAACTTTATCAGGATGTTCATGGACGGGCCAGACGTGTCCTTGAACGGATCACCTACGGTATCGCCTACGACAGCGGCCTTGTGGACGTCAGAACCCTTGCCGCCGAGGTTGCCCGCTTCGATCCACTTCTTGGCATTGTCCCAGGCGCCGCCGCCGTTGGACATCATCAGGGCCATCAGCACGCCGACCACGGTGGCGCCGGCCAGCATCCCACCCAGGGCTGCGGGGCCGAGACCAAAACCGACGACGACCGGCGCGATCACCGCCAGCAAGCCCGGCGCTACCATTTCGCGCAGGGCCGCGGTCGTGGCGATCGAGACGCACTTTTCAGGCTCCGGCTTGGCCTTGCCCTCCATCAATCCCGGAATGTCACGGAACTGACGGCGAATCTCCTCGACAAGAGCGCCCGCGGCGCGCCCCACCGCGGTCATCGTCAAACCGGCAGCGAAGAACGGGATGATGCCTCCGATCAGCATTCCGATTACGACATTCGGGCTGGTGAGGATGATCGTGAGTGCGGCCTCGCCACTATCGCGCAACGCCTGGTTCACGGACTGCGTGTAGGCGGTAAACAGGGCCAACGCGGTGAGAGCGGCGGAGCCAATGGCGAATCCCTTGCCGATCGCCGCCGTGGTGTTGCCGACCGAGTCCAAGGCGTCGGTGATCTCGCGGACCTCTTCGCCGAGGCCGGCCATTTCAGTGATACCGCCGGCGTTGTCGGCAATCGGCCCATAGGCGTCGACGCTCATCGTGATGCCAACGGTAGCCAGCATGCCAACCGCGGCGATGCCGATGCCGTAGAGACCGGCGTTCTGATTGGCGAAGTAGATCGAAAAACAGATCGCCAGAACCGGCAGCGCAGTTGACTGCATTCCTACAGCCAGGCCCTGGATAATGTTGGTCGCGGCGCCCGTCTCGCTCGCTTTGGCGATATCGCGGATCGGCTTGCCCGCCGTGTAGTACTCGGTGATCCAGCCAATCATCAGGCCGGCCAATGTGCCCCAGAAGACCGCCCACCAAATCTGATTGTTCAGCGGTGTGGTGTTGATGAAGAAAGCGGCGCCGCCAAGAAACAAGAGAGCGGACAGCAGCGACGACCAGCGCAATGCGGCAGCGGCGTTGACGCGCTTGAAGACTGCCATCGAGAGGATGCCAACAAACGAAGCCATCAACCCGATCATGGCCATGACCAAGGGCAGGCTCATCAGATAGGTACGAGCAGTCGCCTCGCCCACGCCGGGGTCGCCGAGCAACAGCGCCAGCTGATCTCCGAAAATGGTGGCGCCGATCGCGATGGTGGCGATCATCGAACCCACGTACGACTCGAAAATGTCAGCTCCCATACCGGCTACGTCGCCAACATTGTCGCCGACGTTGTCCGCAATCACACCGGGGTTGCGCGGGTCGTCCTCGGGAATGCCGGCCTCGACCTTGCCGACCAGGTCGGCACCAACGTCGGCCGCCTTCGTGTAAATGCCACCACCAACCCTGGCAAACAGAGCGATCGACGACGCGCCCATGGCGAAGCCGTTGATGATCGATGCCGTCTCCGGCTGTCCGTACATATAAAACCAGACACCAACACCCAGCAGGCCCAGACTGGCCACCGAGAGGCCCATGACCGAGCCACCGAGGAAAGCCACCATGAGGGCCGCGTCTTGGCCCTTCTCGCTGGCGGCCGCAGCGGTACGAACGTTGGCGGCGGTCGCAGACTGCATGCCGATGAAGCCCGCGCTCATGGAGAAGGCCGCTCCGGTTACGAAAGCAACCGCCGTCCAAGGATTGATGAAGGTACCCAGCAACCCGGCAACGATGATGATGAAAATCAGCAGGAGGCTGTACTCCCGCTTGAGAAAGACCATCGCTCCTTTGTGGATGGCCTCTGCCAGCTCCTTCATCAGCTCGTTGCCCGCCGGCATATTCTTCACGGCGAACAGGATGCCCAAAGCCACGACGAGTCCAACGACCCCGAGAATCGGGGCGCCGCTGATCAAGCTCGCGATCTCCATTAGATCAAGCTCCTGGGTTGTTGTAGGCGTTCATTGCCGCGGTGAGGTCGGAGCGCTGAATCGCCTGCACTGCGTCGGCAGCGACCTCGATGACCTCGGCGATAGTGTCCAACTCGTCCTTCTTGAAGCGACTGAGTACGTAGTCCGCGGTATCCGGCGGTGCATCGATCCCACGAATTCCCATGCGCAAGCGTGGAATCTGCTGGGTCCCGAGCGACCGGATGATCGATCTCAAACCTCGATGCCCTCCATCGCCCCCGGCCGGCCGGATCCGCAGCGCGCCCAGAGGTAGGTCGATATCGTCATAAGCAACGACCAACTCGTCGGGACTGATACCGAGCGCAGAGCAGCCTTCCGACGCACCGATCCCACTGCGGTTCATGTAGGTAGTCGGGCGCATCAGCCAGAGCTCCTCGCCTCCTCTGCCCCGCTTCTTCCCTCGTTCGCGGAGCTCGATGCGCCTGAGCTCCACCCAATCCAGGTTGCGCTTCTCGAGGACGCGCGACCTTCGCAGGAGCGCGTCCAGCAACATCCACCCCGCATTGTGGCGATGTTCGCTGTATTTGTCACCCGGATTGCCGAGGCCGACCAGGGCACGCACAGGCTACTCCATGTCGCCAGGCTACTCCGTATCGCCAGCCTCTTCCTTCTCCGGCTTTGCTTCGGGCTGGGCTTCGCCCTCCTCGTCCTCCCCGACCAGCTCGGGCGCGACCTCTTCGCCGAAGGGCACTTCCTCGACCGCGACCTCGAGATCTTCCTCGGATACCGGCGGCACCACTGATGCCAAGGTCGTGTCCTCATCGACCAGCATCTTGACGCTGCTGGGCACGACGATGTCCTCGACACGAACGCTGTCACCGATCTCGAGCTCGCTGACATCGACCTCGAGACTCTCAGGGATGTCGGTAGGCAGACACTCGACGGTGACCTCGCGCATCGCCTGGTCGAGCACTCCACCGTCCATCGTCACGCCCTTGGGCTCGCCCGTGAACAGCAACTGAACCGAGACCTCGATGACCTTGTCCATGGAGATGCGCACCAGGTCGGCGTGGGTGAGCTGATGCCGGATCGGGTCGACCTGATAGTCAAACACCATCACCGTCTCAGCAGCGCCCTCATCACCGATCTTGACCTCGAAAACCGTATTCTGCCCCGAGTCCGACTTGAGAATCTTAAGAAGGTCTCGTGGCTCCAGGGTTACGGCGAAGGAGTCTTTGTCGCCGCCGTACACGACAGCCGGCAGCTTCCCCTCACGGCGCAGCCGCCGGGCCTCGTTGCTCGTACCCGACTCCCGCGATACTGCGTTCACAATAATCATGTCAGACATGGCTCATTCCTCATCAATCAGGCCCTGCTCTCTGCACTCGCACCAACGACGCTAGGAGTGAGCCCGTACTTGCTATCAATACTCGTCAGATGAAAAGACTCGAAAGGCTGGTTTCCTCGTGGATGCTTCGAATGGCGTCGGCGAAGAGCGCCGCCACCGACAAAACGGTGATCTTGGAGCACGCCGCAGCCTGCTCGGACAACGGAATCGAGTTCGTAACGATGACCTTCTCGAATGGACAGTCATTGATGCGCTCGATCGCAGGTCCAGAGAGTACCGCGTGCGTGGCAAATCCGTATACGGCCGCCGCGCCCGCCTCCGCCAACGCGTGGGCACCGAGCGTCAGTGTACCGGCAGTGTCCACTAAGTCGTCGTAGAGGATCGCGGTCTGGCCCTCGACCTCCCCGATGACGTTCATGACCTTGGCCCTGTTGGGCTCGGGGCGACGTTTGTCGATGATTGCCAAGCCAGCGTGCATGCGCTTCGCGACAGCCCGCGCACGCTCCACCGCGCCGGCATCAGGCGCCACCATGACGAGGTTCTTCAGGTCCATCTTCTCGATGCATTGCACGGCGACGGGGGCGGCAAACAGGTGGTCCACCGGGATATTGAAGAAGCCTTGGATCTGCCCTGCGTGCATGTCCATAGCGAGGACCCTGTCGGCGCCGGCTGCAACGAGCATGTCAGCCACAAGCTTGGCCGTGATCGGAACCCGAGGTGAGTCCTTCTTGTCCTGCCGCGCGTAGCCGTAGTACGGCAGCACCGCGGTAATGCGCTCAGCCGACGCGCGCCTTGCCGCGTCGATCATGATCAGCAACTCCATGAGATTCTGGTTCACGGGATGGCAGGTCGACTGGACCATGAACACATCGCAGCCACGGACGTTCTCCTGAATCTGGCAATAGACTTCGCCATCGGAGAAGGTCTTGACCTTGATGTCGCCGAGGGAAACGCCGAGATGCTCGACGATTTCACCAGCAAGCTCGGGATTCGATTTTCCCGTGAAGATCTTCAGTGCGCGCTCGGTAAAAGGCATGGTTTGGGGATCGGCTCGTTGTTGTGCTCATTAAGCTGGGGCGGGAGGACTCGAACCTCCATATGCGGGATCCAAAGTCCCGTGCCTTGCCAATTTGGCGACGCCCCAAAACCGTGAATTCGATGGACGCTATTGAAGCCCGATCATGATACAGAAGGCAGGATGCTCGCGAACGACGAGCGTGCTCATTATAGCTATGCAAGGCCTCGGGCAGCAATCGAGGATCGACACCGTCTTATCGCCGCCCCGAGCCTGCTAGAGAGCGGGCATGTTGGTGCCGCGAGACCGTGACGCACGTCCAGGCGCGGAATCCCCGCCCTCGGAGGTCGCCAGCAGCACGCCCCGCGCTGCGCCGATCGTCGAAGGTTCCGAAGGAGGCAGAGCCGCTCCCTGACATTTGTGCGATGCCCGCACCCGACGCCTTCAGCGCCCTGCGCGCCGCATCGACCTCCGGATGAAGATCGACGACTGCTGACTGCAGATCATTACCCATCCAGGCGGGGTCGAGCTCGCCCGAATAGCCAGGCTCCTCCAACTTGCTCTCGGCCATTGCAGGCGCCCCACCGGGCTCGCCGCCGATCCATCCATTCGCCTCGTCATAGGCTGCATAGGCTGCAGGGGTGGACACGGAAACGCTGCACGGTGCGACGATTACGAGCCACTGCGGGGGCAGCTCGGCGAGGGGCTCGATTTGGTCTCCTCTTCCCGTGCCCATTGCCGTGCCACCGGCTAGGAAATACGGCACATCCGCCCCCACCTGCCGGGCGAGGTCGGCCAAAGCCTCGAGCGACGGTAGAGGCGCTTCCGGCGACCAGAGGCGGGCGCAGGCCACCAGGGCCGCAACCGCATCGCTGCTGCCACCGCCCAGGCCAGCGCC
>CALAKE010000444.1 GCA_937922775.1 uncultured bacterium
TCGCCTCGCCGTCGGCCGAATTCGGTCGCATTCCTGCCGCAAGAACCACAAGGTCGACGTCGGTGCGGAGCCTCTCGCCCGTAATCTCGTCCTTGTAGATCACGGTGTTCCTGCCGTCGTCGGAGCGGACGACGTCCGCAACTTCAGCCCGGATCGGATAGATCCGCGGGTCGCCCTGAACGCGCTGGTAGAAGATCTCGAGGTGCCCGGGCGCCTGCATGTCCTGATAGAAAATGTAGGCTTCGGCGTCACGATCGAGCTCGCGCAGGTAGATCGCCTGTTTCAGCGCGGTGAGGCTGCATAGCGACGAGGAATAGTCGAATCGATTGTTTCCGGTGGACTTCGACAGGCTGTCCCCCTGAACGAAAGCGACCCGCCGTGCGGGAGCGCCGTCGGACGGCCGGGTGATTCGGCCAAGCTCGCGGACCATGTCTTCCAGCTCGATGTTGCGGATCACGTCTGCTGTGCGTCCCCAGGGCAAATGGTCCCGCGGCTCGGTCGGCCGCCAGCCGGTGGCCTGGACGATCGCCCCCACGCGGATTTCGGCGACGCCCTCACCTCCTGGTTGCCCGTTCGCAGCCGTCTCCACTCGCACGTCGAACAGTCCCGGAGCACCCCGGATCGCCGCCGTCACCGCAGAGGTATGAACAGTGATCCCGGGGTGCAACCGGACCTCGGCGATGATCTCATCGACATGCGTGTCCTCCAGCTCGTCATACGGCGGCGCGAGAGGAATCGAGCGGGCCTGCCGAGCCAGCCAGCCGCCAAGCTTCTCGCTCTTTTCCGTGACGTGCACGTTGTATCCTGCCCGTGCTGCCTCCAGTGCCGCCGTCAGGCCCACGACTCCTCCGCCTACCACCAGGAGGGTCTTATCGATCGGCTCCTCCGGCTGAAAAGACTCGAGGGGCTCGACCTTCCGGATCTTGGCGATGTACATGCGGAGGTAATCCTCCGCTAGCATCTGCGTGTCCTCTTGGTCGGGCGGTTGACACCACACGACGTGCTCGCGCAGCGCGACATGCTCGACAATGACATCGTCGGGGTAAGCGCCACGCTCCACGTGTCGCGCGGAGATTCCCGCCACGACTACCTTCGCGAGGTGCTCCTCGGCAATAACTTCATGGATTCTTGCCAGCCCTGCTCCCTCGCACGACTCGACGGCGGCGCAGAACGGAACTCCACACTCCTCGACGACCACACGGTGAAGCGCCTCCACATCGAGCGCCTCGGAAATGCCATACCCCATGCAGATGAAGACGCCGATCTTGTCGCTCATCGTCTCACTCTCCGGTCGCAACGCCACTCAGACGCTGGATTGCTTTGAGAGCGGCCGCTGTGGATGCCTTGGTGGAAGTCGACACGTCGCAAGGGCTCAGCATGCAACCTACCGGAAACACGCCCGGCGTCTTCACCGAGGGGTCGACGAAGCCGTATTCGTCGTACTCGAGATCCAAGGGCAGCCTGGAATCAGCGCTGTTGGGCACCATGCCGGTAGCCAGTACGACCAAATCGAAGCAGGTTCGGGCGATCTCGCCGGGCAGGGTGTTGTCGACCTGCAGGAGAAGGTCACCGCTACCGGGGTCTTCCTCGATCTGAATCACCTTGCCCCTGACACAGTTGAATCTCTCCTCATCCAACATCTCGTGGTAGTACTTCGCCAGGCGATCGATGGTCCGCATATCGATGTAGAAGATGGTCGCCCGCGAGTCCGGTGCTGCTTCCATGACGTAGCGGCTTTGCTTCAACGACGCCATGCAGCAGACCGTGGAGCAGTAGGGGAGGTGGTCCGGATCGCGCGATCCCGCGCACTGAACAAACGCCACGTTCTTGGCTACTTCGCCGTCGGACGGCCGCCTTATCTCGCCGCCTGTCGGTCCATTGGCCGAGGCTAGCCGCTCCACCATGACGTTTGTGATCACATTCGGATAGCGACCGAAGCCGAGGTGTTCCACACGGGCCGCATCATACGGCCGCCAGCCCGTGGCGACGATAATTGCGGCCACCTCCACTTCGATCTCGTCGTCCTGCATCTCGAGGTCGATCGCGCTCGACGGAACGATCGAGTGCAGCTTGCCGGCATCGGCCTCACTCAAGACTTCGCGATCGACGAGGTAGGCGTGCGGGTAGGCCATCTCGTGAGGCAGGTAGAGTGCCTTGGTGGTTGTCATTCCGAGGTTGCCAACATCAGGCCGCTCCGAATCGATCTGCGCCGCCACCGATTCGTCAAGCGATAGCTCCCCGGTAACGTAGCGGGGTCGCTTGCGGATACGCACCCGGAAGTCTCCCGCCGGCCCCGTGACCTCCTCGACTGTCGAAAGCGTGTGCACCGTAATCCGGGGGTTCTGGCGGATTCGGCGGATATTGATCTCGATGCCGCAGGTGGGCGGACACATCTTCGGAAAGTAGCGATGCGAGCCCATCACCCGACCGCCCAGGAATGGCGCCTGCTCGACGAGGACAACCGTATAGCCTACCTCAGCGGCCTCGATCGCCGCAGTCATTCCCGCAATCCCGCCGCCGATTACGAGAATGGGCCTGAAAGTGCTGTTCATGGTCCGCCCTCCGATTCGCTCGCGAATGAGCCGCTCCCCACGCGCGCCATCAGCGGGTACGGCGACGAGCGTGACGGCGGGTTTCGGTACCGCGCTTCATCGCGTGTACCACCTGAGCTGTGGCACCTCAAGCCGGACGCGCACCCGAAGGCGGGAAAGAGAGCGAGTATGCGGTCCCGGCCCCGGCCACAACCCGCGCCAACTAGAAACGAGCTAGCTCCCGACGTATCCGATTCCGTGCCGCACTGGGCTCATGCCTAATCGGCGAATATCAGTAGGATCATCGTCGCCCAAGCTCGGGTGCCCTTCCTTATCCCGAGAAGGCTCTATCGACTGCCGCCCCCAACTTCGTTGTCAACTTGACACGCCCCTTTGTATCACTCGTGCCGCAACGCCTCGGCGGGATCCATCGCCGCGGCCCGGCGAGCCGGCAACCAGCCGGCGACGACACCAACGCCGATTGAGATGATCAAGCCGGCCGCGACCGACCAGCTCGGGGGTACAGCGGAGAAGCTTTGCACCACCAGCTTGAGCGCCAGCCCCAGGAGCCCGGCGGCGAGGACGCCGACGACGCCTCCCAGGCCGGCGAGGATCGCCGCTTCCGCAAGG
>CALAKE010000445.1 GCA_937922775.1 uncultured bacterium
CGACGGTCGCCTGGTATCTCGAGCGCCGCGATTGGTGGGAGCCGATCGTCCTCGACAGCCCCGCCTACCGGGGCTGGATATCGACCCAGTACAGCAAGCTCCCCGGCTCCTCCCAGAACGAAACGACCAAAGACTAGATTGAAGGAGTTGTAGATGCGCATCCTGATCACCGGAATCACAGGCTTCGCCGGCAGCCACCTCGCAGAGCATGCCCTTTCGCTCGGGGGGGACATCGAGGTTGTCGGAATCCATCGCTGGCGATCTCGAACCGAGAACATCGACCACCTCGTCGATCAGATCACGATGTGTGAGTGCGATCTGCGAGACGCCTCCTCGGTAAAGAAGCTCATCGCGGATCAGATGCCGGATCGCATCTTCCATCTGGCTGCGCAGTCCTACGTGCCGACCTCCTGGGATGCGCCGACCGAGACACTGACGACCAATATTTTCGGACAGCTCAACATTTTCGAGGCCCTGCGGGAGACTGGCTGCGGCGCGAGGATCCAGATCGCCGGATCTTCAGAAGAATACGGCATGGTCTATCCGGAAGAGACGCCCATCACGGAAGACAACCCGCTCCGACCGCTCTCGCCGTATGCGGTATCGAAGGTCGCCCAGGACACCCTCGCCTACCAGTACTTCATGTCCTACGGAACACCGGTGATACGCACGCGCGGTTTCAACCATACCGGACCACGGCGCGGCGACGTCTTCGTTACCAGCAACTTCGCCCTGCAGATCGCTCTCATCGAGGCCGGCAAGCAGGAGCCGGTCATCATGGTCGGTAACCTCGACGCGCAGCGCGACTTCACCGATGTTCGTGACACCGTGCGGGCGTACTGGCTCACCCTCGAGCACGGGGAACCCGGCGAGGCCTACAACATCGCCAGCGGCAAGGCCTGGCGCATCCGCGAAGTCCTCGACATGCTGCTGAGCCACAGCTCTGTGGAGATCGAGGTCCAGGAGGATCCCGAGCGCCTCAGGCCTTCGGATGTACCGCTGTTGCTCGGCGACAACAGCCGCCTGCGGGAAGCAACAGGATGGCAGCCGGAGATCCCTTTCGAGCAAACCACCAGGGACCTGCTCGACTATTGGAGAGAACGGGTCTGACGAGCGAGGCTGATGCGTGCGTAGCCTGATCACAGGGATTGGGGGCTTTGCCGGAGGCCACCTCGTCGCTGCCCTCACGACGAATGACGACCCGGTCGCCGGCTGCGATTTCGGCCGCGACTCCTACGCACAGCTAGAGCCATTCAGGGACCGGATCGAGCTCGTCGAGGCTGATATTCTCGACGGCCAGGCGCTGGCCTCTCTGATGCAGGGGTTCAGGCCCGAGGTTGTCTACCACCTCGCGGCGATCACCCACGTGGGCCAAGCGTGGCAGATGCGGCGCAAGACATTCGAGGTCAACGTCATCGGCACGGCTACAGTCCTGGAGGCGGCGGCTGAGCTGGATCCGAAACCCAAGGTCATCGTTGCGTCGTCCGGGCAGGTCTATGGAGCCGCCGTGCAGGATGGCGTTCCCGTTGATGAGGGGCACGCCACCCGCCCACAGGAGCCCTACGGCGCCAGCAAGCTGTGCACGGAAGTACTCGCCGAACAGGCGTGGCGTGGCGAGCGGCTTCCCACTGTGGTCTTGCGAACCTTCAATTTCACCGGCCCCTGGCAGAGCCCGACCTTCGTCTGCGGTGACTTTGCCAATCAGATCGCCCGCGCCGAGGTCGGCCTTGCCCCGCCCGTGATGACGGTCGGCAACCTCGAGGCGCGGCGCGACTTCTGCGACGTCCGTGACGTCATCGACGGATACCTCCTCGCTGCGGAGCATGCGGAGCCGGGCGGCATCTACAACTTGGCGAGCGGTACTCCCGTAAGGATCGGTGATATTCTCGAAAACCTCATCGAGATGGCGCACGTTCCCATCGAGGTCCGGCAGGACCCTGCCCGACTGCGCCCCGCGGAGATCGAGACGCTGGTCGGCGATGCGTCACTTGCGCAAGAGCGGTTCGGGTGGCGGGCATCCATCCCGTTCGAAGAGACCCTCGCAGATATTCTCGAATTCTGGCGACGGCAGGCAGAGCGTGAGGCCAGCGACGCCTGAGTGCGGCTGACCGCACGTCCGGGTAGTCTGCGCAGCGAGTCACGGCTGTGCAGGGGGCTTTTTTCAGCAGTTCTCCCACAAAGATCGAAATAGTAGTTGACAGATCCAGGGCGGGCTTATTACAGTCCGAAGTGGTCGCAAATGGACCAAAGTGGGCTACTCACCCAGAATCACCGGCAAGAACCGGAGAGAACGGGCCAAAATGTTGCGCGGAAACCAACCAGCAACTGTCGACGACAAGGGCCGCGTCAAGGTCCCAACGTCGTTCCGCGCCGCCATCCGTGAATCATACGGCGTTGAAGTATTCATGACGAGCCTCACCGGTGAGAACGTGCGCATCTATCCCCTCCCGGTTTGGCGTGCTCTCGAAGAGCGCATCAACCAGATTCCGGCGATGAACCCAGCCCGCCAGAAGCTCATGGACCGAGTCAACTATTTCGGGCACGTCACGACGATGGACAAGCAGGGACGCGTTCTGGTTCCGCCTCTGCTTCGAGAGGCCGCTGAGGTCAAGGGCGAAGTCGTCGTGATGGGCCATATGGACTACCTCGTGGTCTGGAACCACGAGAACTTCCGCAAGCGCATCAGTGCTGAACCTCTGACGGCGGAAGACCTCCAGTCCCTGGCAGACCTTGGTATCTGACATGTTCGCGTCGATCGTACCGATGGAATCACCGACACGCTCGCGGCTGCGACCCTGGCCACAGGATCTTGATGCCCGAACGAGCTCGGACGCCGGGCCGATGCATGTTCCCGTAATGGTCAACGAGGTTCTCGAATATCTGAACGTACCCGTCCCCGGGCTGGTCATCGATGCCACCGTGGGCGGCGGTGGGCACAGCGCCGCGATTCTCGGCGCTTCCCCGGCAACAGTCTTGATCGGCATGGATCGTGACCCCGAAGCGATCGAGGCAGCGAGCAAGCGCCTGCACACCTGGGCCGACCGCGTCGAGCTTCTGTGCGCCGACTACCGGCAAATCCCGCAGCTCTCCTTCGAGCGACGCTGGTGGCCGGTGCGAGGGATTCTCGTCGATCTGGGCATCTCCTCCCTGCAACTCGACTCCGCTGAGCGGGGCTTCGCGTTCCGCAAGCCCGGCCCGCTGGACATGCGCTTCGATCGCTCATCTGATTGGACAGCAGCCGATCTTGTCAACACGACGGAACGCGACGAGATGGCTACGATTCTGCGCCGCTACGGCGACGAGCGCTTCGCCCACCGTATCGCGCGGGCCATCGAGAGGGCTAGAAACAAAGCCCCGATCCGCTCGACCGACAAGCTTGCCGAGATCGTTGCCGGTGCCATTCCCGTTTCCCCGAGGCACATTCATCCGGCTACCAGGACTTTTCAGGCGATCCGCATCGCCGTGAACGAGGAACTGCGTGGACTCTACGAATTTGTGGTCGGGTCGGCACGACTCCTGGCTCCGTACGGCCGGCTCGTCGTCCTGACGTACCACTCCCTTGAAGACCGTCTGGTCAAACAAGCCTTCCAGTACCTCTCCAGTGATTGTGTGTGCCCGCCGCGCTTGCCGCAGTGCGCATGTTCCAAGGTCACCGAGGTCGAGATCCTCGCAAAGCCTCCGGCTCTCCCACGACCTGAAGAGGTCGAGGCGAACCCGAGGGCGCGAAGCGCTCGCCTGCGTGCTTTGGAGCGCTGGTGAGGGAAGAAAACATCAGGAGAACCGAGGAAACGAGTGTCCGGAGCAAGTGGCACCGAGGCTCAGCTAGACCACAATGAGTTGTAAACTGCCTCCCTTTACAACCCTGGCTAGCATTCGCCCCTGGCCATCGGTGTCACGCTCCGGATCTTTTTTCTTCAGCGAGCGGAGGGCCTGAGGTGGCCCGCCCCCGCCGCCCGAGGGTCGTCAACGGCCCCCTCATCAAACCCCGAGAGCCCGGCAGGCTCGCCGACCTAGCACGGGTCATTCTCCTCGGCGCCCTCGTTGCTTTGCCCGCCTTCCTTTACGCCACGCTACAGGCAAATCTGCTCCAGCAGCGCCGCAGCGTCGTCGAGCTCGAGGAGCACCTCGGTGGGCTCGAGGAACAACGGCGGCGACTCGATGTGGAGCTCGCCAGCCTCCGGGACCCCCGTCGCGTCCGAGAGGTCGCCACGGCAATGATGGGCATGGTCGATGCCGACTCGGAGCAGATCATCTATCTCACCCTGCCCCCACACATCCCTGAGAATCCAACGACCTTGGTCGCCGAAGCTTTAGGAGATACCCATGGTCGTCAACGACCTTAGGCGGGCGGTAGTCGGCCAGCAGCAGCAGCGCAGGCTTCTGCTCCTCATCGTGTGTGCCGGGCTGTGGAGCGGCCTTCTGATAGGCCGTCTCGTGCACCTCCAGGTGGCCTTGCACGACGACCTCGTGGAACGAGCACGCGACCAGCAGGAGTTCGTGGCTGAGATCCCGGCCGAGCGTGGCGATATCCTCGACCGTGAAGGGCGGCTGCTGGCCAGCAGTCTCGACGAGACTTCGATCTACGTCCATCCGCATCTGTTGGGAGAACGCGATCCAGCGGATGTGGCGGAGCTTCTGGCCCCAGCGCTCGACATGCCGGCGGACGAGATTTTGAGGATTCTCGATCTTGACGTGCGATTTCGCTACCTCGCGCGCAAGGCGAAGCCGGAAATCGTCACGGCGGTACGCCAAGTCGTGCGCAACAATGGGCTCCGCCAGGCTGTGGGGTTTCATCCGGCGAGCAAGCGCTATTACCCCAAGCGCCAGCTTGCGGCTCACATTGTCGGCTACGTCAGCGACGACAACGCCGGGCAGGCCGGCCTCGAGTTCTTCTACGACGAGCAGATTCGCGGTCAACCCGGCCGGTGGATGACTCTCAGAGACGGGGGGAATCAACCCATTGACCCCGACGGGCTCCTTCGCGTCGACCCGACTCCCGGCAACAACTTGGTTCTGACCCTCGACTCGGTCGTCCAGGCCACCGCTGAGTCAGCGCTAGAAGAGACGATTCTCGAGCGCGGCGCCGAGTCCGGTAGCGCCATCGTCATGGACCCGAAAACGGGTGCCATCCTCGCTATGGCCACGTATCCGACGTTCAACCCGAATGTCCGTGATGCCTCCTTCGCCAACCACTGGCACAACAAGGTGGTGCTGCACGCCTATGAGCCGGGATCTACCTTCAAGATCTTCACTGCTGCCGCCGCCCTGCAGGAGGGACTCGTCAACGAGGAGGAGCTCATCGACTGCCAGGGTGGCGCCATGCGGGTGGCCAGCCATACGTACAACGACTGGCGACGCGGCTTCGGCATCATGCCCTTTCGAGAGGTTCTGGCGAATTCGAGCAACGTCGGCATGATCAAAGTGGGATTGCGCTTCACGCCGGAGAGCTTTTTCGGCTGGTTGAGTGCTTTTGGATTCGGACAGTTGAGCGGCATCGACCTTCCCGGCGAGGCGCCTGGAATCCTTCGTACCATGGAACGCTGGTCGAGCCTGTCGCAGAGCTCGATGGTTATCGGGCAGGAAGTGGCCGTGACGCCTCTGCAGCTCGCCACCGCGGTCTCGGCAGTGGCTAACGGAGGCCGGTTGATGGAGCCATACGTGGTGTCGAGCATACGTGACGCCGGCGGGCAAATCGTCCGGGAGCGCCGACCGATCGCTCGCCGCCAGGTGATCGACCCTCTCACCGCACGGCGGATCGTCACGGTGCTGGAGCGCGTGGTCGCCGGCAAGGACGGCAGCGGTACTCGCGCCTCGATCCCCGGTTATCGTATTGCCGGCAAGACCGGCACGGCCCAGAAGATCGGACCCGAAGGGCGATACAGCCAATACGTTTCCTCGTTTATCGGAATGCTGCCGGCAGCCGATCCGGAGCTCGTCGTGCTGGTCATGATCGACTCCCCCGATCCGAGCCGCGGCTATTATGGTAGTGAAGTTGCCATGCCGGCCTTCCGCCAAATCGCCGAGGCGGCGATTCGCGTGCTGCGCATCCCCCCCGATGCGGCGGCGCCATCCGTGCTGGCCGGTGCTGCAAGCTGAATAGAAAGGCAAGTCATGCCAACAGGGCTCTCACTCGGAGCCATGTTGGCGGGATGCGAGGCTAGTTACTCGGGGCCCAGCGATGAGCCGATCACCGGAGTGGCCTACGATTCCCGTCAGGTGGTTCCTGGAGACGCGTTTGTCGCCATTCCCGGCTTCGTGCACGACGGCGTCGTCTTCGCCGCGCAGGCGGTCGCGGCGGGAGCAGTGGCAGTGGTCGCAGAGGTCGGGCCCGAGGCGCTGTCCTCGTCTCCCCTGCCCCGCACCTGGGCGCATGTTTCTGATGCCCGACTCGCCCTGGCACTCATGGCGAACCGGTTCTTCGACAGCCCGAGCAAGAAGCTCGATGTCGTCGGCATCACCGGTACCAACGGCAAGACCACGGTCACGGCCCTCCTCGAATCGCTCCTGTCGTGGCATGGCCCGGTGGGCCGTTGGAGCACAACGGTTGTCAGCATCGGCGGCCACCAGAGCGCGGCACAACGAACGACGCCTGAAGCCGTCGACTTGCAGCGGGCCCTCTCGGACATGGTGGAGGCGGGTTGCTGCGCCGCGGCCATCGAGGTTTCGTCGCACGCTCTCGCGCTGAAACGGGTGGAGGGCATCGACTTCGCTGCCGCGGTGTTCACAAACCTGAGCCCTGACCACCTCGACTTTCACCATGATCTCGATGACTACTTGGACGCGAAAGCCATCCTGTTCGAGAAGCTGGACGCGACTTCAGTGGCCGTGCTGAACGCCGATGAGCCCTCCGCGGGATCCTTGGCGGAGCGAGCCGGAGGCCGTGTGGTCTCCTATGGCTGGGACCCGGAAAAGCGAAATCTGGCCCCCGTTCTGTCATCACGTGACGTGGGACATCTATCCGTGGGGGTTGACGGTGTCCGCACGCCCCCGGCTTTCGCGAGCGCCCCACCTTTGGCGCCGAGCTATGTGATTCGCGGATGGGATCGGACCTCGCGTGGCAGTCGGTTACGTCTCGATACGCCTGCCGGCATGATCGAATCTGAATCGCCTTTGTTCGGGCCCACGAACGCGGAAAACCTGGCCGCCGGGATCGCCACGGCGATCGAGCTCGGCTGCCCTGCCAGCCAGGTCGCCGCACTGGTTGGCAGCTTCCCCGGACCGCGTGGTCGGCTACAGAGAATCGAGGCCGGCCAACCCTTCGTGGTCCTGGTGGACTACGCGCATACGCCCGCCGCCCTCGAGGCAGCGCTGGCCGCCGCTCGCAGCCTTGTGACTGGTGGTCGAGTGATCGTGATCTTCGGCTGTGGCGGGGATCGCGACCGGGCGAAGCGCCCCATGATGGGCGATGTCGCATCCAGCAGGGCAGACTATGTGTTGATCACGACCGACAATCCTCGCAGTGAGGACCCCGGGGCCATCATCAGGGACATCGAAGCCGGTGTGCCGGCCGGGGCAGCGGCCACGGTGGACAGTGAGATCGACCGACTCAGGGCGATCGAGCGGGCACTCGACATGGCCGAGCCGGGCGACTGTGTATTGCTCGCCGGCAAGGGGCATGAAACGGAACAGGTATTCGCCGACAAGGTCATTGAACACGATGACCGCCAGATCGCGGATGATTGGCTGAGGAAGCGATTCGGTGATGATCAGGACAATCATCGAGACCACTGGGGAGGCCGGCGATGATCCGCATGACCGCCTCTGAGCTAAGCCGGGCATGCGCCGGCCGCCTGCTGCAAGAGGGTCCCGCGGCAAGTATCGAGACGGTCGTCATCGACTCCCGGGAGGTTGTCCCCGGAGCATGCTTCTTCGCCATTGTCGGTGCTCGTACGAACGGCCACGCGTACCTCGAGGCGGCGATTTCCGCCGGTGCCTCGGCGCTGGTCGTCCATCAGGATCCCGGCCAGCGGGCCCGCGATGCCGAGGTCGCGATCATCGAGGTGAACGACACCACGGCTGCTCTGCAATCGCTGGCGGTGGACGTGCGCACCCAGGTAGATCCTCGCGTCGTTGCCGTCACCGGAAGCATCGGAAAGACCAGCACGAAACATTTCACCTCCGATCTCCTGCGGGAACGCTGGGATGTGCATTCGACTCCCGGGAACCTGAACAACCACTGGGGCTTGCCGCTCTCGCTGCTGGGCCTCGAGGAACATCACGAGATCATGGTCGCCGAGATGGGCATGAGTGGGCCCGGAGAGATTCGCGACCTCGCGCGCATCGCGAGCCCAGAAATCGGCGTCATTACCAACGTGGCTCCGGTTCACATGGAGTTTTTCGCCAGCGTCGACGACGTCGCAGCCGCCAAAGCCGAACTGGCAGAGGAGCTGCCATCGACGGGGACCCTGATCGTCAACAGAGATGACCCTCGCACCGCCTCAATGGCCACCCGGTTCGCTGCGCGGATAGACTGTGTACTGACCTTCGGCCAGGACATCATGTCCGACATACGGGCTGAGGGCGCCGTAGAGAGCGGAGACGGGTGGCGATTCCAGCTCGGCGTCCGCGGCCTCGATCCGACGGAAGTCTTCCTACCTCTCACGGGGAGTCACACTCTGATGAATTTCCTTGCGGCAGCGGCGATCGCCCATGCCCTAGGCTCCCCCCCAGAGACGATCGCGGCACTGGCCCCGCACCTGACATTCCCCGCCGGAAGAGGAGGAACGTACGACCTCGGCGAAGGAGTTCGGATCATCGACGACAGCTACAACGCTAGCCCGGTAGCCATGAAGCAGAGCCTCGACCGACTGTCGAGCATGCCTACGACAAGCCGTAGGATCTTCGCGGCCGGAGACATGCTGGAGCTCGGCTCCTGGTCGGAGCGCGCCCACCACGACGTTGGAGTGCACGCGGCTCGCCTCGGAATCGACCTCCTTCTCGCGGTTGGTGAATATGCCGATTCGATCGCGGCAGGCGCCGCGGCCGGCGGGATGGCAGCCCATAGGATCTTCTGTTTTGCCAACGCTGACGATGCCGGCCTAGCGTTGGCTGAGGAAATCGACGCTGGTGACCTCGTGCTCGTGAAGGGGTCGCGGGCCATTCATATGGAGCGAATCATTCAGGCGCTGAGGCAACGGCAGGCCACGTCGCGCCCCCGAGCGGAGAACTGAGATGCTATTCGAGCTGCTGGAGCCGCTCTCTGAGATGTGGTTCCCCTTCAATGTCTTCCGCTACATCACCTTCCGCACCGCCTGCGCCGCC
>CALAKE010000446.1 GCA_937922775.1 uncultured bacterium
GGCCGACTCGCTCGGACATGCCCCACTCCGTGACCATGCGGCGCGCCAGATCAGTAACGCGCTCGAGGTCGTTCCCTGCCCCGGTGGTCATCTCGTTCATGACCAACTCTTCCGCCACCCGTCCACCCAAGAGGACGCAGACCTGTGTTTCCAGATACGTACGGCTGTAGTTGCGGCGGTCGTCCAGCGGTAGCTGTTGCGTGACGCCGAGAGCACGCCCACGTGGAATGATCGTCACCTTGTGGAGAGGATCGGCGCTGGGCATCAGGTGCGCGACCAGCGCGTGACCTGCCTCGTGATAGGCCGTCACCCTCTTTTCCTCGTCGGAAATGATCAGGCTCCTGCGCTCTGCCCCCATGAGGACCTTGTCCTTGGCGTCCTCGAAGTCGAGCATCATCACAGACTTACGGTCGCGTCGGGCCGCTAGCAACGCAGCCTCGTTGACCAGGTTCTCGAGGTCAGCGCCGGAGAATCCCGGCGTGCTGCGCGCCACCTTCTGCAGATCCACATCCTTGTCGAGCGGAATGGATCGTGTGTGTACTCGGAGAATGCCGAGGCGGCCTCTGATATCTGGAAGATCCACAATAATGCGGCGATCGAAACGTCCCGGTCTGAGCAGTGCCGGGTCGAGCACGTCCGGGCGGTTGGTCGCCGCCATCAGGATGACGCCCTCGTTGCTACCAAAGCCGTCCATCTCGACGAGCAACTGGTTGAGGGTCTGCTCGCGCTCATCGTGGCCACCGCCCAAACCCGCGCCTCTGTGCCGACCAACAGCGTCGATCTCGTCGATGAAGATGATGCAGGGGGCGTTCTTCTTGCCCTGTTCGAAAAGGTCACGAACTCGAGAGGCACCGACTCCCACGAACATCTCGACGAAGTCCGATCCAGAGATCGAGAAGAACGGCACGTTGGCTTCGCCCGCGATGGCACGCGCCAGGAGGGTTTTACCCGTCCCCGGCGGGCCGATGAGGATCACGCCCTTGGGGATGCGGCCGCCGAGCTTCTGGAATTTCTGCGGCTCCCGCAGGAACTCGATGACCTCTTGCACTTCTTCCTTGGCCTCGTCGATGCCGGCTACGTCCTTGAAGGTGACCTTCTTCTCTTGACTGGAGCTCAGCCGGGCGCGGCTCTTGCCAAAGGCGAGGGCACGGTTGCCGCCGCTCTGCATCTGTCGCATGAAGAAGATCCACACCGCAATGAGAATCAGCATCGGAGCCCAGGAGATCAGGGCGGCCATATACGGACTCTGATCCTGTGCATCGACCTCGATCGCGATGCCCGCTTCACGCAGCTCACCCAAGAGACCCTCGAACGTAACGTCGAGGACCACCGTGGTGAACGTCTGCCCGTCCTTTGTCTCACCCTCGATCTGGTTGCTGGGAACCGAGATGGTCACGCTCGCCACCTGGTCCTGCTCCACCATGCGCATGAACTCGGTGAAGATGAGGGGCTCTTCGTCCTGGACGCCAGCGCTGAAGACGTTCCATACGACGATCGCGATGACGATCACCACCAACCACAGACTGAGGGTCTTCAATGTTGTGCTCATAGTGCAGAGAATACACTACCCCGCGTGACGGGGGCCAGTTAGCAAATCACGGAAAACGCTATATTTACTGGGTTCTGCGCGATTCGGCCGACTTTTGGGCCGCTAGTTTTTCACTACCTCGCTGTCTGCTTTGGCAACGCCCTTTTTTGCGAGCTTGCGTCCCGCGAGCGGCAACAGGCGGAGCGTTTCATAGCTCCGCTGCACACGTACGCCGGGAAGATCGACGGCGTCACCATTGGGCCCGAGCGCCACCTCGAGGACGGCATCGACATGAGCAGCGCTCATGCCGCGTCGGTGGCCGCGCACCGTTTCGAGGGCTCGGCGCAGTAGGCGGCGTCGCAATCCTCGAGGAGTCTCGTTCAACTCGTCGATTGCCAGCGCCACCGCTCCGGGGAAGAGATCCGCACGACGAAGCTCCTCGTACTTCGTCTCGAGAACCTCAGCCAGCCAATCTTCCTCATCCTGGGCCAGAGCCGCAGCACGGGCGATATTCTCGATCGCCCCTGGATGAACACTCTCGAGCTCTGGCACCAGCCGCCACCGCACCCGGTTCCTGGTCATTGCGAGGTCAACATTCGTTGCGTCCTCTCGCCACGTCAGCCCGCGATCTGTCGCATAGGTCCGGATCGCCTCGCGACGGGCAAACAGCAGGGGGCGCAGGATCAACAACTCGCCTACGGTGGACTGCGGTCTCATGCCACCCAGACCACGCAGCCCAGCACCCCGCGAGAGATTCATCATCACGGTCTCGGCCTGATCGTCGGCGCTGTGCCCGAGAGCCACAGCGTCCGCCGGCCATTGCGTCGAGATCCGAGCAAACAAGTCCAGACGCGCCCGCCGGGCGGTGTCCTCCAGAGAGCCCTTTTGCCCGGCAAGTTGTACGCGCTCCCCGAAGAAAGGCAGGTTGGCCGCTTCTGCCAGCGCACGCGCATGCTCTTCGTCTCGATCAGCGGCGGAGCCACGCAAGCCGTGATTCAGGTGGCAGACCGCCAGCTCGAGGTCGAGCCGTGGGGCCAATACCTGCAGAACGTCGAGCAAGACCGTAGAGTCGGCCCCCGCGCTGCAGCCGACCAGAAGGCGCCCCACGCCGTCGAAGAGTCGCCGGTCCTCGATGTATCGCGACGACGCCTCCACGAAGCCGGCGGGCGAGGTCGGTGCGCTCGATTCCTCACGCTTCATGACAGCGGGCTCACGAGTCTGGCAGGCCGTGACCACGGACTGCGGGGGGCAGAAAGATGTGTGGGGAAGAATGAGTGGCGGTGGAGGGATTCGAACCCCCGACTCGGCGGATATGAGCCGCCTGCTCTGCCTCTGAGCTACACCGCCAGGTGGAATCGGGACACCCGCGGTGGGGCCGAGGCGCCCTGCTGGGCCAAACCCCCGGCGGCGGGGTCCAATCAGGCATTCATGGTAGGCGAGGGCTTCCCATCAATCAAGAAACGCTCTGCGACTGCCAAGCAACTGCTGGAACCAGGATTTGATGGCGCCTGTGTAACGTTTGGTCAGAATGACCGGGATCTTCACCTGCTTGGCCACGCTCTCGGGGACATCCCCGAACATGGCACGCTGGATCAGCCCCTCCTCGGGAGCCCCCATGATGATCTGGTCGTAGCCCTTCGCCGCCCGCAGAATGGCGTTATCGAGCCGCCGCCTGGGCCCCAGGGCCTCGACGAAGATCTCGAAATCGGCCGCATCGATTCCGTCGAGCTCATCCAGATCAGCCTGTAACCGTGCGTGGGCATCCGCCTCCACACCGGGGCGAACCACGTGCAGCAGGGTTATCGGATCACCCTTCGGATCGCGCAGCGACGCAGCGATCTGTAGCGAGAGCTTCGCGGCCTCGATGCCGGCAACCGGAACGATGATTCGTTTCACCGGCGCCTCCGGCGCCCGGCGCACGACGGCAACATCGAAGGAGGCGTTGAGCACGAGCTCGTCGAGCACCGTGCCGAAAACCCGGTCGCGTCGCTTGACTGATCCTTCCCAGCCCAGCACCACGAGGTCTGCACCTTTCTCCTCGGCTGTCTCGATGACAGCACGCGCAATGTTGTGACCGATTCGCACCATGCCGTGCAACGGCACCTTACCTTCAGCGGTCTCGTGGGCGCAGCGCAGGATCTTGTGTGCAGGCTCGAGAAATCGGCGACCCGCGTGTGGCGGCAGCTGGGCCGGTACACGAACCACATTCAGCAGCACGAGGTCGCCCTGCCGAGCGGCCGCCACGCGTGCGCCGAACTCGACCAGGCCTTTGCAGGTGCGCGGATTGGCCACAGGCACGAGGACGCGAAAGTCCTCTGCCGGCGACACGGGGACCTCGTGAAGGATCACGGGTGTCGCCTTGGCCTCACGCTCCTTACCACGCGAGTACACGTAGTAGATCACGACGCCGGCAGCGATATACGCAGCGCAGATGATGATGCCCGTGGGGCTGTAGAAGAATAGGAAGATCGCGAGGAAGAGGTTGATGCCAGCCGCCAGCAGGGGCACGAAAGGCACGAAGGGCACGACGAAGCCGCGATCGATATCGGGTCGATGGCGTCGCAGGTTGATGACGGAGATGTTCACCAGCAGGAAGAGGAGCAGAAACATCACGTCCGTGGCCGACGCCACGTCCTCAATAGGGAGCGCCACGGCCATGATGACGATGAAGACGCCCGAGATGATGGTCGCCCAGTGGGGCGTGCGGCGCAGCGGGTGGATTTGCCCCAGGATCGAGGGGAGATTGTGATCTCGGCCCATGGCGAACGAAACCCGTGATGAGGAGTAGATGGTGGCGTTCAACGCACTGATGGTGGAAAAGAGGCCCCCGATCAGGAAGATCAGCTTGCCGTATGGCATGAACTCCTCAGCGGCCTCCACCATGGCCAGCTCGCCCTTGAGCCCGAGGATCTGCCAGCTCGGCGTGCCATCACCCACCACCGCCGCCAGCGCCACGAAGGCGACGAGGATGTAGATGGGAACCACGATCGCCAGCGACAGGAAGATCGACTTCGGAATGTTGCGTTTCGGGTCCTTCACCTCTTCGCCACACTGGGCAATGATCTCGTAGCCCTCGAACGCGATGAACGTGAGACCCATCGCCGTAACGACGCCCGCCCAGCCGCGCGGCATGAAGGGAACAAAATGCTGCGGCCAATCAGCCCGTGCGGCGTCGGTGAAGATCGCCCAGAGGCCAAATGCCAGAAAGGCGCCGATGATCACCATTTTCAGAACGGTCACGGCCGTTCCGGCCAGCCCCGTCTCTTCAGCCCCTCGGTAGTTGATGTACGTGAAAAGCACCACTACCAGAACGGCAAGATACTTGGCGGAAGCGTCCTCGGGGCCGGAGCCGAGAAGCGGCATGGGCACGATGTCCAGGAGAGAGGTCCCGGTCATGTGCAGAATCTCGGAGGCAAAGGCGCCGAAGGCGATTGCGTAGAGACTGCAGGCCACGGCGTGAGCGAACCAGGACATCCACCCGGAGAGGAATCCGTTGGGCTGCGGCAGGGCCTCCTTGACCCACAGGTAGCCGCCGCCCGCCTCGGGAAAACAAGACCCGAGCTCGGCATAAGAGAGGGCCGTCAGCGTGGTTACCAGGCCGTTCAGCAGGAATACGAGCACCAGTGCCGGGCCGGCTTCGCCGGCGGCGAGCCCAGTGAGAACAAAAATGCCGGCGCCGATCATGGCGCCGACACCGATCATCGTCACGTGGAGCAGACCGAGATCGCGCGAGAGGCCGGTTTCTAGACCAGCATCAGAGGGGAGCCCGTTGGTGGTGCTCTCCTCGGCCACGTCCCCGAGCCCTCAGCAGGCCGTGGTGGAAATGTAATGGGCCTGGTTACGCCTCCAAGGGCGCAGATCCGAGGCGCCGCGACGCAGGCGATGCCAGTGCGCATCGTCGAGGAGCGGCAACGAAGTAGATGAGCTCTTGGGGGC
>CALAKE010000447.1 GCA_937922775.1 uncultured bacterium
CCCTCCTACGCGAGGTCTTCAGCGCGAATGAGATTCACCTCCAGCGCGCCGAGAGCTACGGCGAGAGCGAGGGGCACACACGCAACTTTCTGGACTGTGTCAAGACGCGGGCAGAGACTCTGGCCCCTGCCAAGGTCGCACATCGCTCGGCGTCACCGGGGCATCTGGGGCAGATCGCCATGCTCCTGGGCAGGAAGATCCGCTTCAATCCGGATACCGAGGAGGTTCTCGACGACCCGACGGCCTCGAGAATGCTCGGAAAAGCGATGCGGAGCCCCTGGCACGTCTAGACGCTTGGAACCGGGAACTCAGAGCGACAGAGAGATTGGACCTGAGTTGAGAACAGAACCAACCAATAAATGGTGACCACCATGGACAAGATGCACTTGCGCAGTTTGTTCATAATCCTTGCGGTTGTCGTGGCGTGGGTCGTGGCGGGTCCTGCTGCCGCATTCGCTCCTCCGCCGCAACAAGAGGGCACCCTTGCCTTCGAGGTGACAGCGATTCTCGAGCTGATCGCTGTCTATGACTACGGCGACAGCCGCGAGCCCCTCTCGAACCTCAGAGAGCTCGTGCAGGCCACCCTGGATTTGAAGGCCGCAAGGCAACAGATCGAGGAGGCAATGATCGAGTTTCTGGCCTCCGACGCCACCTTTGCCGGTAAGCAGTTCGTTGTCGAGCAGCTGAGCATCATTGGCACGGCGGCCTCAGTGCCGGTCCTGACGACTCTGCTTTCCGAGGAACCGCTGTCGGACGTTGCACTTTTCGCCTTGCAGCGGGTCCCCGGCGAGGACGTGGACGCGGCTCTGGTCGGCTCGCTGACGAGCGCCGATCACTCGAGTCGGATCGCCATCATCAACACGTTGGGAGAGAGGCGGGCTGAGGGCGCCGCCGGAGATCTCGAGGCTCTGGTTTCGGGTGCTGACGCCGATGCCGGCCGGGCCGCTGCCGTGGCCCTCGGGAAGATTGCGAGTGCCCGCGCTCTGGCCGCGCTCGCTGCCGCGCGAGGTACAACGAGCGGCAGCGTACGGCAGGCGGTACTGGACGCATACTTGGCTTGTGCGGACGGATTGCTAGCCGAAGGCGACGCCGCGGGCGCGACGGGCATCTATCGAGAGGTCTACGAGGAAGAGGATTCGACACCGGTGCGCACAGCTGCCCTGCGAGGCCTCGTGCTGTCCGAACCCGACGACGCCGTCGACACGATCCTGGCCTCCCTGAGGAGGGACGCCCAGCCACTCCAATCGGTCGCTGCCGGCTTGGCCAGAGGCCTGCCGGCGTCAGCCGACTTGGCGAGCATCAGTGCCGAGCTGGCGAGTTTCTCGGACGCGACCCAGATCCAATTGATCTCCGCCTTCGCCGACCGTGGAGAAACCGCTGCCCATCAGGCGGTACTGGGCGCGATCACGCACCACGACGCGGACGTTCGGGCCGCGGCGATCGCGGCGCTGGCTAGTATCGGCGACGCGTCTGATATTGACCTGTTGGTAGAGACTGCCGTCTCGGGCCAGCCGGCATCCAACCAGATGGCCGCGCGCGGGACTTTGGACCGCATGCCGGCCGCTGGGACCGACGAGTTTTTGATCGCGACGATCCCGAAGGCGACGCCAGCGGCGCGGGCGGAGCTGGTTCGAAGCTTGGGCCAGCGTAACTCGGCGGCTGCCGTCGACGTGCTGCTGTCCACCGCGACCGATCCCGACCAGGGGGTTCGCGCCGAGTCCTTCAAGGCGTTGGCCATCGTCGCCCCACCCGAACGGGTCGAGGACGTGATCCAGCTCCTGGTCAACGAGCCGGACGAGGGCACGCGGAACGAGGCGGCGAGAACCGTTGTGCTCGTTTCGCAGAAGATCGAATCGGCCGAGCAAGCAGGCCCGGTTTTGGCCGCCCTGCCGACGGTCAGCGACATTGACGCCAGAAGCGCGCTGATCGAGGTGCTCGGGCGCATCGGTGACGCGGGAGCCTTGACCACGCTGAAGGCCGAGCTCTCGGGAGGCACTCCAGAGTACAGACGCGCTGCGATTCTGGCGCTGTCGTCCTGGCCTGATGCAGGACCCTCTGACGAGCTCCTGCGGGTGGCGGAATCGTCTGAGAGCGAAATCGAGCGGGTCTTGGCGCTGCGGGGCTTCATCGAGCTTACGAGGCTCTTAAGCGATCGTCCCGAGAGGGAGTCGATCGACCGGCTCCAGACCGCCATGAGCCTGGCGACGGAAACCAGCGAGACGAGGATGGTCCTGGCGGGTCTCGGGGAGATTCACACCGCGGAGGCCCTGGAGGCTACAGTGCCGTACCTCGACGATCCGACGCTTCGGCCCGAGGCGGAAGCTGCGCTCCTACGGCAAATCAACACTATCCGAGGAGAAGGCGACGATCGTTTGCGGCAGCTCATGGATGCGGGCTTGCGAGATGGTCTACGACGAATACTCGAGGTCTCCGAAGATGAGAGGTTGCGCGAGCGGACCACCGAGCTTCTCGAACGGGGACAATAAGGGAGATCGCCATGCCACGGCCAGTCACACTGTTCACAGGACAATGGGCAGACCTACCTCTGAGTGATCTCGCCGCGAAGGTGAGCGAATGGGGCTTCGATGGTCTCGAGCTGGCCTGCTGGGGCGACCACTTCGAGGTCGACAAGGCTCTCGAGGACGATGGCTACGTGCAAGCCAAGCGTGACCTGCTCGAGCAGCACGGGCTCTCCTGCTTCGCCATCAGCACGCACCTGGTCGGCCAGTGCGTTTGCGATCCGATCGACTCCCGTCACGAATCGATCCTGCCGCCGCGCATCTGGGGCGATGGTGATCCCGAGGGGGTAAGGCAGCGCGCCGCGGAGGAGGTCATGAACACGGCGCGGGCGGCCAAGCTCCTCGGTGTCGATGTTGTCAATGGCTTCACGGGCAGCAGTGTGTGGGCGAAGCTCTATTTCTTCCCGCCGACCAGTCAGGCGGATATCGATGCGGGATACGAGGATTTCGCTGCCCGCTGGCTGCCGATTTTGGGTGTCTTTCAGGAAGAGGGAGTGAAGTTCGGGCTCGAAGTGCATCCAACGGAAATCGCCTACGATCTGATCACCGCAGAGCGGGCGCTCGACGCGATCGACAACCATCCGAGCTTCGGCTTCAACTTCGACCCGAGCCACTTCGTGCACCAATTCATCGAGCCATCTACGTTTATCGACGAGTTTCCCGACAAGATCGTTCACGTGCACGTCAAGGACTCACGCGTACAGCTCGACGGGCGCAACAGCATCCTCTCCTCGCATCTCGATTTCGGCGATCCACGGCGCGGCTGGGATTTTGTTTCGCCGGGACACGGCGATGTCGATTGGGACCCGATCATGCGGTCCCTGAACCGCATCCGCTATGCCGGACCGCTGTCGATCGAATGGGAAGACAGCGGCATGGATCGGGAGTGGGGCGCTCGGGAAGCCCTCGATCTGGTACGCAGTCACGACTTCCCCGCGTCGAACGTGGCATTCGACGCGGCCTTCGCCGACGAGTAGTCGGCAGAAGACACCTGATCTCGCGAGGCCGCGATCGCAGCTTGCCCCGAGAAGCGAGCTAGAGCTCTACCCAGGAACTCCCGTTGTCGCTGCTTTCCACCGCCTTGGTGATGAAGTAGATGCCCGCACGACCATCCTCGACGTTCGCGTACTTAGAGCCGTCACACACCACGGGCTTGCCGTCCAGGTAAGCTCGAACGTCATCCTCGAAGCACCGGTGCAGCCGCGCGTAGGCGTCGTGGAAGGCCTCCGGGTGGCCGGAGGGAATCGTCGGCTCGT
>CALAKE010000448.1 GCA_937922775.1 uncultured bacterium
GGATGGCTGTCGGCACCGGCAACATCTGGCGCTTTCCACGGATCATCGCGCAAAACGGTGGCGGCGCTTTTCTGATTCCCTGGCTGATATTTCTCTTTCTATGGGCCATCCCGCTGCTCATGGTCGAGACCGCCATGGGTCGCCATACGCGCCACGGGACCGTGGGAGCATTCGGCAAGCTGATCGGTCGGCGATTCACATGGATGGGTTGTTTCGTTGGCTGGTGCACGATGGCGATCACCTTCTACTACTCGGTCGTCACGGGCTGGTGCATCAAGTATCTGACGGCTGCTCTGGGAGGCGGCCTCCTGGGGGCGGATGGCCGGGTCTACTGGGATACGTTCCAAGCCACCGGCTGGCAGCCGATCCTCTTCCATCTTTGCGCCATCAGCATCGGCGGATTCATCGTCTACAGGGGCATCGCTGGCGGCATTGAGCGAGCCAGCAAGCTGCTGATACCGACCCTTTTCGTGATTCTCGTGATTGCCGCGGTGCGCGCCCTGACCCTGCCGGGAGCGAGTGCCGGCCTCGACTACCTGTTCAACCCCAACTGGAGTGATCTGCTCAACTACAGGATCTGGCTCGAGGGGCTCACGCAGTCGGCCTGGTCCACCGGGGCTGGTTGGGGCCTGTTGCTCACCTACGCCGTCTATACGCGCAGCAAAGACGACATCGTGATGAACTCGTTCACCATCGGGCTCGGCAACAACTCGGCGTCGATTCTCGCGGCCATGGCCATCATCCCGACGGTCTTTGCGGTGTTGCCCGCCATGCAAGCAAGCGAGGTTCTGCGCGATAGCGGACCGGCTAGCACGGGCCTGACTTTCATGTGGCTACCGCGGCTTTTCGAACAAATTCCATATGGTGGGTTCTTCCTGACTATGTTTTTCCTCGCCTTGTTGGTGGCGGCCCTTTCCTCGCTCATGGCTCAAATCGAGCTCGGCACGCGCATCTTCATGGACGCTGGTCTATCCCGGCATAAGGCCGTGGGCTTTGTGATCACCGGCTCGTTTCTGCTCGGCATTCCATCCGCCATAAGCCTGGGCTTCTTCAGCAATCAGGACAGTGTGTGGGGGATCGGGCTGATGGTTTCCGGCTTCCTGTTCGCCGTTGCCGTGCGCAAATTCGGGGCCGCGCGCTTCCGTGAGGAGCTCATCGAGCCTGCCGACAACGACTTGCCCATCGGCAAATGGTTCGATTTCATCATCAAATACGTCATCCCCGTCGAGTTCTTCATCATGATCGGCTGGTGGCTGTGGCAGGCGTCGACATCACAAGAGGCTTGGTGGGATCCCTTCGCCGTGTTCACCTTGGGCACCTGTCTGTTCCAATGGACGATCGTGTTGGTGATCTTCTGGATGTTCAACGACCGGATAGCTACCGCCACCCTGGGTAAAGAGCGATGACGCTGGACGCGAAGGTTGTGAGTCGGGCGTGGCGCTCGAGTGACATGCGCGATTCTGCACAACGACAAGAAGACGGAGGGCAGTAGTCATGGAGAGCAGCACGATTCTCATGATGGTGATTGTCCTCGGCATCCTCTGGGGCGGGTTCGCGGGCTTGATGATACGTTCCATGCAGGTGGAGAAGCGCCGCATGCGGGACGGCACCGATATCTTGAAGGGCGCCGGCTTCCCCGTCGACGAAACTGGTGACTCTGGAGGAATCAATGGCACATAGCGCGCCTTCTGACGATCGGGAAGTCTGGGGATCCCGGGTCGGCTTCATTCTCGCAGCGGCGGGTTCGGCAGTCGGCCTCGGCAACGTCTGGCGCTTTCCCTATGTGTTGGGTGAGAACGGCGGCGGGGCCTTCGTGCTGGTCTATCTCGCTTGTGTGGTCATCGTCGGCGCGCCTGTGTTCCTGGCCGAGCTCACGATCGGACGACACACACAGCGGAACCCGGTCGGCGCGATGAAGAAGTTGCGTCCCGGCCGATTTTGGCCGGCCGTCGGTGGAATGGGGGTCCTCGCCGGCTTCCTCATCCTCTCCTACTACAGCGTGATCGCCGGCTGGACTCTCGGCTATACGATCGAGGGCATCTTCGCCGGGGCCGCGAGCCCCGAGAGCCCGGAAGCATCACAAGCCTACTTCGAGGCCTTCACCTCGAGCTCGGTCAAGGTTGTGGGTTATCACGCGTTGTTCATGATCGCGACCATCCTGATTGTGGCGCGTGGAATCAAGGCCGGCATCGAGTGGGCCAGCAAAGTCATGATGCCGGCCTTTCTGACACTCCTGTTTGTGCTGATCATCCGTGGGCTCATGCTGCCGGGCTCGGGGGCAGGCGTCGCCTTTATCCTACAACCGGATTTTTCGAAGCTCACCCCCGACGTAATCTTCAACGCGATGGGGCAAGCATTCTTCACACTGAGCCTCGGCATGGGGGCGATGATCACCTACGGTTCCTACATGTCGAGCCGCGACAACCTCGTGCGCTCCTCGGCCGAGGTTGCCGCCATGGACACCTCGGTGGCGGTGATCTCCGGCTTCGCCATCTTTCCGGCGCTTTTCGCCCTGAACATGGAGCCGGCCCAGGGTCCCGGGCTGATCTTCGCGACCCTGCCCGCGGTGTTCGCCCAGATCCCCGGTGGAGCGATCTTCTCCTTCATGTTCTTCTTCTTGATGCTTCTAGCGGCGCTGACCTCGAGCATCTCGCTGCTCGAGGTGTGTAGCTGTTACTTCATCGATCAGTGGAATTGGTCGCGCACGAAGGCGGCATGGGTCCTTGGCGGCACCATCCTGGTGCTGGGTGTGCCGTCGGCCCTCACCACCACGAGCGCCTGGCAGGATTGGTCCATCGCCGGAATGCTGGGGGCTGAGCGCGGCGTAGGCTTCCTCGGCAATATCGGCATCCTGCAGCACAACTGGCAGGCGTTGATGGAAGCCATCACGGCGAACTACATGTTGCCGATGGGTGGTTTGCTAATCGCCGTCTTCGTTGGCTATGTGTGGGCGCGCAGCGAGACGGTCGCCGAGGTGAAGCAGGGGTTCGCGGGTTTCCGCGGTGCGCCGCTCTGGCTCAATCTGCTGCGTTACGTTTGTCCCTTGGTGGTTACGCAGATACTCCTCGTTGGCATCCTGAATGAGTTCCAACCGGGCTACTTCCCGTGGGCGCAGACGCTGATTGACCGGCTCGTGCCTTGGTTCGCCAGGATCGACATCGTCGTCGCCGTGGTTGTGGTGGGCTTCGGCATCTTTCAGATGCTGACTGCGGCGAAGGAGACAGAGGCAGGCTCGGCGTAGTCTCGGGGCTTGTCGATGGCCACGCGGAGCGCCGCACGGTCACCGCACGCCCCCCGTACGGCGGCCGCAAGGCAGTGAGAGAGAAGCGCGATGGACTGGACCGTACACCGCTCCGTTCGTCTTTCTGGTGAGGTCTTCATACCGGGCGATAAGTCCATCGCCCACCGGGCTCTGATCTTCGCGGCCCTCGCCGATGGGGTCAGCGAGATCGCCGGATTGCCCAGAGGCGCTGATGTGCTCTCCACCGCGTCTGCCCTGCGAGCGACGGGCGTCGCTATCGATGCGGAGAGAGGTGGCGAAGGCTTCACACGTGTCACGGGTAGGGGTCTCCGGGGCCTGCGGCCGGCTGGATCTCGCATCAATTGCGGCAATAGCGGCACGACGATGCGTCTGTTGTCGGGCGTCCTCGCGGGTCAGCCGTTCGATTCCGTGCTGACCGGTGATCGCTCCTTGAGAGGACGGCCGATGCGCCGTATCGCCGAGCCTCTGCGTGCCATGGGATCGAGGTTCGAAACTACCCCGGGCGGCACTGCCCCACTTCAGATTTGCGGATCCTCCGATCCGCTGAGGTCGATACTGCACCGCCCGGAGGTGGCCTCGGCGCAAGTGAAGTCCTGTGTCGTTCTCGCCGGACTCCTTGCCGATGGATGCACGAGCGTCGAGGAGCCGCTGCCGACGCGTGATCATACGGAGCGTCTTCTGGCGGCGATGGGGGCGAAAGTCGAAATCCTGCCGGCTGGCGCGGGACAGCTCGTATCCGTGCAGCCGAACCCGACGCTACAGCCGATTCGCGGGTGTATCCCCGCCGATGTTTCCTCCGCGGCCTACTGGATCGTAGCCGCGAGCTTGTGCCCGGATAGCGCCGTGGTTCTCCCGCGGATTGGCCTGAATCCGAGCCGAGCG
>CALAKE010000449.1 GCA_937922775.1 uncultured bacterium
GCCCAGTACGCCCTGGCCATCCAGAAGGCTCACGCGGCGGGCTCAGAGACACGGGCAGACTCCACCCGCTCCGCCGGTGCTGCACATCCCGTGATCTCCGCCGAGATGGTCGAGGCGCTGCTCACTCCAGACAAAAACAACCACGGCTTGGGCCCGTCGCTATCGTCAGATGGCCGGCGCTTTGGCCACGGCGGCTCGAACGAGGGCTTCCGCTGCGCCATGATCGCCTACCTGGATCGTGACCAGGGCGTCGTCGTCATGACCAACTCCGACAGCGGCGGCAATATCATGAATGAGATCCTCATGACCCTGGTCGACGAGTACGGCTGGGACGACACGGAGTTCACACCGACGATCAAGCATGTCGTGCAGCTCGATGTCGAGGTGTTGGGTCGCTACGTGGGTCGCTACCACGCGACCGATTTGACCCTTGTTCCTGACGGCAGCGAGGCCACGGTTTCGCTCGAGGACAGCCGCCTTTGGATCGACCTGCCATGGGGGGCGCATGTCGAGCTTCTCCCCGAGTCGGAGACGACCTTCTTCCTTCGCGAGGGTGCCGCGCCACTGGAGTTTCTGATCGAAGGAGGCGAGGTCGTCGGCTTTCTCTACGCCCGCTCGATTCGAGCGGACAAAATCGAGTAGCAGCGGAGAGCTGTGAAGAATGCCGGCTAGCGCGACCAGATCGCTTGGATCCAGGGCACCGCATCGCGCAGGTAGGTGACGTACCTGGCAGTGTCGTAGTGGGTCAGCTTTTCGACCACGACGAGATCCACCGGCACTCCCTTGGCTTCAGCGGCCGCAACTGCCTCCTCTGCCGCAGCGAGCGGGACGACCTCGTCGTCGCGCGCGTGAATTACGTACAGAGGCAAGGCGCCCATGTTCTCCAGCCACTCGGGTTGCGCCCATCCCGCCATGGGAACGGCCGCAGAGAAGATCTCCGGGTGATGGGAGGCCATGAACCAAGTGCCGTGGCCACCCAGGCTGAAGCCCGTAACGAGGATCCTGTCGGCGTCGATCCGGTACTCCGATCGTACATGATCGAGAAGCTCCATGACGGCGCGGTCACTACCCGGCTCCGACCACCGTCGTGCGGCCGCTGGACAGTCCGGTGCAACGATAACGGCGCCGAGCTCCCGTAGAGCGGGCTCGACCAAAAGGCGCATATACCCCTCACCGTAGCTGCGTGGCGGCGGGCCGTCGCCGCCCCAGCCGTAGTGCAGCGCCAGCACCATCGGCACGGCCTCGCTGCCGTCGTAGCTTTCCGGAACAGAAACCGCATAGCGAATCTGCGAGCCATCACTGACCTGCATTACGTCTCCCTGTGCGTTCGAGTCGGCTGGCAGGGCTAGAAGAGCCAGCCCGGCCAGGAGGGCGATCATGACTTTCTGCACGTTTCTCTCCTCCCGTCTCATACCATCGCCAAGCCTCGGTTCACGAATGTTGGCAGACGATGAAATCATCTCACTTCGTGGCGGGCACGCAGTTCTCGCACACGACTCGGCGCGGCCAAATGCAGGTCCGCGAGCGCAGACCGCTCGCTGCGTTCGTAGAGAAGCGTGCTGGTTTCCACCTTCTGGCCTGCTCCCGCGCGGCTCCGGGGCTATTCTGCAGCCGGCCGGTTCAATCTCGCCCCATATGCACTACGAAACTTGGCGAGCTTCGGCTCGATAACGACCTGACAATAGGGTTGATTCGGGTTCTGCGCGTAGTACCCCTGGTGATAGTCCTCGGCGGGATAGAAAGTATCGAGTTCAGCTACCTCCGTGACGATGGAGTCGCTCCAAATCCCCTCCGCATCGAGCGTCGAGATCAGCTCAATGGCCGTCTCGCGCTGATCGGGCGAGTGCCAGAGGATGACCGAACGATACTGGGCTCCGATATCCGCCCCCTGGCGATTCAGGGTCGTCGGATCATGCACGGAGAAGAAGACCGCCAGGACCTCTCTGAGACCGATCACATTAGGATCGAAGTGGATCTGCACGACCTCGGCGTGGCCTGTCACCCCGGCGCAGACATCCTGATATGTGGGGTTCGTTTCGGCACCGCCGGCGTAGCCGGAAACCACCCGGGTAACTCCCTGAAGCTCCAGGAAGACCGCCTCGAGGCACCAGAAGCAGCCGCCCCCCAGAGTGACAACTTCTTCTGACATAGATCCTTCTACCTTTGGAGATGAGTGATTCATGGCCACGGACTCTACACCACTGGGCGGACTAGTCGGAGAGTTGTTCCAGCAAAGCCGTGGTGACGCCGATGACCCCGGAGATATTCCCGTCGAGGTCTCGCAGAGGAGAGTACTGGATCTCGAAGACGAAGGAGCGGATTTGTAGCTTCCCGGTGAAGGACTTCCCGTCGAGGACCTCCTCGACATCGATGCGTGTCAACTCGGGGGCACCACTGAGGTCGTACACCGAGCGACCCACCCATTCGCCTGCCTGCACCTGCAGGGCTGTTAGCACCTTCCCCGCCAGCACGGTAATGCAGGCCTCTCGATCGAGCGCAAAGACCACGACCGGTGCGTTGGCGAGGAGTGAGCGCAGCAGCGCCTCGTTCTCGATTCGCTCTCGCTCTTGCAGAAAGGAGAAAGCCATCATCGCGACCGTTGAGCAAAAATCGCGCTCCCCGTCGCTAAATGAGCGATTAGGATTCCGGTCCATCAGGAAGAAGGCGCCGGCGGTGTCGCTCTTCTTCCCAATGGGCACGACCAAGACGCTACCGAAGGCGCCGGACACCGGAACCATGGCCTCCAGCTGTCTCTGCAGCATCCTGGACCCTTCAGGATGTAGCTCTGTGAGCTTGCCCTTTTCCAAGAGCGCCAGCAGGTCCTCTTGTTTCAACGGTGAGCGGATCACCTCGGAGCTGCCATCCTTGCTCTTAGCGGCAATCTTGGTTTCGCTCTCATCCGGCGAGAAGAGAACCACCGAGCTGCGACCCAGCGCCAAGGCATCTCGGAGCCGCATCCCCATCTCGAGCAGAATTCGTGTTGGTGGCTTCCCCGCACTCGTCAGGCCAACTTGGCCAATCTGTGAGAGTGCTCGCAACCGATAGTGTTCCCTCTCCATCTTGAAGGTGCGTTGAGCCGTCTGGCGCGACTCGATCTCCAAGCGTGTCGCGCGGGCCTTCTGCGACTTCAGGTGATGGGCGACAGTGCTGAAGTAGACGCCGATCACGAAGACGAACGGAAATCGCAGCAACAAGTTCTCATCGCGCCACATGTCGCCGCCGAAATCGTTGAAGAGGTACACCGCGTACGAAAGAGTGATGAGCGCCATCAAGCCGGAGACGAGACCGACGCGTGCTAGAGCCGAGCCCATGATGAGTCCGGCGAAACAAGCCAGGTACATCTCGACGGAAGGGTCAACGAAACCAATCACCATCGCTACCGCCAACACGTCCGCGACCGTGATGAGCCCCAGCATCTGCGGCCACCGATCGGGGCGCTTCCCTAGCCACGCCACCACCGCGTTGGAC
>CALAKE010000450.1 GCA_937922775.1 uncultured bacterium
AGCGGCCAATGTCGGGGAAGTCCGGCGAACCCTCTGCGAGGAATACGGTTGCACCATTGATCAATGGGCCGTAGACGACGTAGGAGTGACCGGTGACCCAGCCCATGTCGGCCGTGCACCAGTAGATGTCCTCGTCCTTGAGGTCGAAGACCCACTTGGCGGTCATCGCCGTGCCGACCATGTAGCCGCCGTGGCGGTGAACGATGCCCTTCGGCTTGCCGGTCGTACCCGAGGTGTAAAGGATGTACAGGTGATCATTGGACTCCATGACCTGGGTTTCGCACTCGGTCGACTGATTCTCGACCAGATCGTGCCACCACACCTGCTTGTCGTCGTTGAGCTTGCCGTCGCCGATGCGGCTGTAGACGATGGTGTGCTCGACCGACGGGCAGTCGGCCACGGCTTCCTCGACAGTTGCCTGCAGAGGAACGACCTTGCCGCGCTGGTAGCCGCCGTCGGCGGTGATGACCACCTTGGTATCGGAGTCCTGGATGCGGTCCTTCAGGGCGGTTGCCGAGAAGCCACCGAATACGACCGTATGGATGGCGCCGATCTTGACGGTGGCCAGCATCGCCATGGCGAGCTGCGGGCATACCGGCATGTAGAGCGTGATCCGGTCGCCCTTCGTGACGCCAAGCTCTTTCAGGCCGTTCGACAGTCGGCTGACCTCGGCGTTCAGCTCCGCATACGTAAACGTCTGCAGGTCGCCGTTCTCGCCTTCCCACATCAGCGCGACCTTGTCGCGACGCTCCGTGTTCAGGTGGCGGTCGATCGCGTTGGCCACGATGTTGCACTGGCCGCCGACAAACCAGTTGGCGTGAGGTGGCTTCCAATCCAGGACGGTGTCCCAGGGCTTGTACCAGTCGAGCTGACCGGCCTGCTTGGCCCAGAAAGCCTCGGGATCGGCCTTGGCTTCGGCGCGCAGGGCTGCCGGGTCGGGGACTACTGCGTTCTTGACGAACTCCTCGGAGGGAGCGACTGATTCTTGCTCCTCGAGAATAGAATCGAGGGCGGTCGTATCCATTTCTGCTGCTCCTAGATACTGCACTCATTGCCCCCGGGTGAGGTACGCGGGTACGTTCTCACCGGGGGGACGGGACAAAGGATTGCTATAGGGTTTGCTCTGCAGCAATCAGATTGAGGAATCTGAAAGTCTGTGTGTCGATAGGTGCTGCCTATGTTGCGGGCGCGGGAAGCCTATTGAGAGGCCTCCAGCGTTTGTTGCGCGAGAGCCTGTAGCTCCTCGATACCTTCTTGCCCTTCAATTTCAGTTACCACCCGCTGCAGGTTCTCCGCCACCTCGGGGCCCGTGCCCGCGAGCCTGCCGAGAGCGAGTACGGCGGCTTGGCGAACGTCAGGCGCGACCGTCCAGTCGATGGCCAGGTCGGCCAGAGGTGCTGCTGCCGCAGGGGAGCCGATGCCTGCGAGAGCGGTGACGGCGCTGCTGGCGAGCAATGCGTCATCTGCCTTTGCCGCCTCAGCGATGGCCGGGATCGCATTCAGGCTGCCCATACTCTCGAGCTGGATGAGACAGTGGATCTTGGCGTCTCTGTTGCCGTCCTTGATAGCGGCGATGAAGGCCTCCTCTGCTTGTTCCTCGCCGATCAGCATGAGCGCTGATGCAGCCGCCTCCTGCACGTCACGCTGTCCGTTCTGGAGGGCTTCACTGAGGACGGGCACTGCCTCAGGGTCACCGATTCTGCCCAGAAGTCGCGCGGCCCAGGTCTGAACCTCGGGTGAAGCGGACGTCTGGAGCGCGGCGATCCAGAGCGGAAGCGCCTCAGCCGACTCGAGGATCTCCCTATTCTCGTTGTAGGTAACGCTCGCCTGGGGATCATCGAGGGCCACTTGCCCGATGAGCTCGTTGACGGCGCGTTGGGCCGGGCTTCCACACCCGACGGCGAGCAGCAATAGAACAATGGCTCCGACAAAGCGACGATACATTGCGCACTCCTTCTTCCGACTGCCTACTCAGCTAGGCTTGCACGGGGCGAACCTCAACGTGAGAGATCGTTTCTTCTTCAGTAACGTTCCTCCAGCCGTTGGATTACGTAATTCACCAGGGGATCGAGCGACTGACCCGAGACTCGCCAGCCCTGCTCCGTGTTGCGCAGGTGCACAACGGTCTCGGTTTCTTCCTGCTGAGGGTTGACCTTCTTGACGGTGACCCTGGCCATTTCACCCTCGAGATCAGCCGGTTGGGCATCGTATGCATAGTCGGCTTGGACGGACTCCCGATACAACCCCCATAATAACGTTTCTACCGAGTGTGCGAGGAATGACTCGGCGTCACCGTCCTGAACAATGACGATCTGCTCGTTGATGCGGTGGAGGATTTCGTCCATATCCAGGAGCCTCACCGCTGTATCCGAGTCGCCGGTGTTGATTGCGCGCACGTAGGCAATGGCGACCACTTCGGGATCAGGTGGGGTGCACGAGATTGCCGCCAGTGTCGCCAAAACAGCGGCGATGGCAAGGAAACGGGTCGGGATCGTCAAGCCTTCTCTCTCCTCACTTCTGGCTGCCACTCTCGTTGCCCGTGGGCAGATCGACCAGTGCTCTGCTGTAAACCACTCTGCCCGCAACGATGGTCAACAGGACCTCGGTCCGTCGTAGGGTATCGTCGTCGGCCTCGGGTGCTAGTGGGTCTTCACTCCAAACCACAATGTCCGCCGGTGCTCCAGGGGCTAGAACGGCATCGGGCGAAAACCTTCCAGGGCCGGTTGTGGCCCGCAAAGCCAAGGACCGACCAATTCCCTGATCAGGATACCAGCCGCTGGCCGGGTAGCCCTCGGCATTTCGCCTCGTCGTGAGTGTCAGGATGCCCTCAAAGGGCTCGAGAGGGTAGGCTGGCGCATCGGATGCGATGGCCCAAGCAACTCCGCTCGCCACGATCTCACGCCAGCGGTGCGAGCGTTCTGCCCTTGTCTGCCCGAGGCGCTGCTCGAGCCAATAGACGTCATGGGCAAAGCGCAGGGGAACCAGTGCGACGGTGAGATCGATGTTACGAGCTGATTCAAGCCATCCCGATGGCGGCAAGTCGGCGCCTACCAGCATCCCGGCATGATCCGCTTGGGCCAGGGCTTCGAGGGCCGACGCTACCGCCCGGTCGCCCTGAGCGTGCAGGTGGAGGGGAATGCCGCGCGCATTGGCGATTTCGGCTGCCTGGCTCAACGCCTCTGGCGAGAGCTGTGGTAAGCCCTCCGTGGGAACGTCGTCGTAGGGTTCGTCCAGTGCCGCCAAGCGAGCGGTAAAGGGCCCGTCAATGCGGGCGCCGACGGCTGCGAGCTCGAGGAGCGGCTTCTCCATGACCTCGACAGATTCCGCTGAGCCCGGCGAGAGTCGCAAGCGCACTCGCACGGGCAGCATACCCTCGCGCTCCAGGGCGACATAGTCCTCGATAGCGGCTGCGTCGAGCGGTGCCGTGGCAACAGATGTCAGCCCCATCGCCGCCGCCATATGAAGACCGCTGCTGAGCCACTCTTGGCGTTGCTGGGGGTTGATACCCGGGATGCTGGCATCGAGCGCGTCAACTGCCTCGCCAATCAGAATCCCTGTGGGGATGCCAGTGCTCGACAGCACCACACCGTCCTGATCGGCCAAATCCACCGACTCCAGCGCCGTTCGATTCAGCCATGCGACCTTGCCGGCGCGACGGAACAACACCACGGGGCGGTCGGCGACCACCGCATCGAGAGACTCGTGGGTCGGAAGGACGGGATCCGGCCAGAGCGCTTCGTTCCATCCCCATCCCAAGAGCCATTCGTTGCCACTGCCTCCGGCCGAGGCGTTGCGGACCATGGCTTGGACTTCTTCGAGGGTTGTTGCCAAGCGCAGATCCAGGGAGGCTTCGCTCCAACGGCCAAGCGCCAGCGGGTCGATCCAAGCATCAAAGAAACCGGGAAGCACACACTCCTCATCCAGCTCCATCACCTGTGTGTCGTCGGTCGCCAGGGCCAGGATCTCGGCACGCGATCCGACTGCGAGGATCGAATCGCCACGAATGGCCAGAGCTCCCACTGGGCTGTCGCTGTCACCGATGGGGTAAATAGCGCCCCCGGTGATGACCAGATCTGGGCCCTCGGAGGGCGCACCACCGCATCCAGAGAGCAGCGAGGCCAATCCCCATACGACCAGTGCCCAGAGGACGAAAGTCGAGCCGGCTGAGCGACTGGCACGAGGAGTCATCAGGTTCAAAGCGGGCATTGTGGCAGGGTGGCTGGTGAGGGGCGGTTGCGACCCCTAAATTGTACCAGGGTGTCGCATTTGGTGTGGCCAAGTTTGGCCTGCATTCCTCATCATCCTCGCTACGAAGCATGATGAGGAATGGGGACCGCCTGTGATTGACACACGGCGACAAGAAATCTAGCCTGCCCGTCATGCGTATGCGTTCTGAGCTTGTTCGGACCCTGCTGCTGACCACTCTCGTTCTCGCCAATCTGGCTGCTGTGGGAGCCGTCGCACGGGCCCAGCAGTCGCCCTGGCTCGCCAGTCCTCCACTCCTGCTTCCCGAGGGGCTCCACCGCCTTCTGCTGTGGTCGGAGCTGCAGGCGATGCGCACGTTCTTCGAACGCACGGATGTGTTGGAACTCGGGGAAGGGGTGCGGGCTCCACGGGCTGTCAGGCGCGCAGAGATCAGCAGACAGGCCCGCAGACTAGGGAGTGGCTGGCAGGCTCCTTTTGCTCATGTCCGTGACCAAGTGAGCTTTGTGCCCTATTTCGGCTCGACTCGGGGCGCTTCGGGGGCGCTGGAGAGTGGCGCAGGGAACGCCCTCGATCAGACGCTCCTCTTGCGTGCGCTTCTGTCAGCCCAGGGTATTCGTAGCCGCCTGGTACGTGGTCGGTTGGCCTGGGACGACGCCGCAGAGCTCGTTCTCGGCCCAGGGCAAGCGCCCGCTGCCACGCCGAACGATCCGTGGCCGCGGTGGGTGGAGATCGCGGCAGACCACTGGTGGCTCGAAGCCGAGATCGAAGGGGCCTGGACGGGGCTCGATCCAGCGTTTCCGGCGGCACAGCCGGGCGAGGTGCGCGGCCAGCTCCTGGAAGTGCTCGACGATGTGCCTGCCGAGCTCCTTGCGAGGTTCCGTATAGAGATCATGCACTCGGATCTCTTGTTGACAGGAAGCGAGCTGCATTCCGGGCAGCTCATCGGATCGAATATCGAGGTGTTCTTGGAGTCGATGTCGTCCCGTCCCGATGGCCTGACCGAGGATGCGCTCGAGGTGGATTCGGCATCGAGGGGCACGGTGGCAGGGCAGCAGACGTCTGTGGAGCAGCCTCCGAAAGCTGCCGTCATTCTAGGGATCAACTCTGGCGTAATGCCTGGTGGACAACTGTTCGTTCCTGAGAGGATCCCCCCCGATATGGGTCCCTGGATGCTCCACCTTGTTTCGGCGAGCGAGCACCTCGAGGCTGGACCGTTCGAGGAACCGGATCTCAGAGACCTGTCGATTCGCATCACCATCGAGGTGCCGCGCGCGCCGACTCAAGAGATGCAGGTTCCGTGGGGGAGCAGCCCACAGGGTCGCCTGACCGTGGCGGTCGGAGGCGGGTTGGTCTCCAGCGCGCAGCTGGCACGCGCCGCGGAGCCCCTTTACCAGTCACTTGACGGCCTCGCCAGCGTGGAACTAGCCGCTCGCGAAGCCATGCGACCACCCCTCGCTTATGCGGCTGCCTCGATCTCACTGCATCGAGCCACACGCGCGTCGTGGAAGGATTTTACCCAGGCCGCCCCAGGAGCGCTGGGATGGGCGGTGCTGAGCAGTGTCGACAGGGTCGCTACGCAGACGCTGTCTGGAAGGGTGCTGTGGCCTGGATTGAGACTCGCGGCAGTGCGCTGGGAGCCGCCCGAGAACGACAGGACCGGAGTGTTCACCATATACCTCGATGATCCGATCGTCATCGGGCAGCTTGACGCCGAGGTCGAGCCTGCCACTCTGCAGGCAGCCTACGGCCTCCTGCAATCCGCGGTCATCAGCCAGGTTTTGCACCGCGTCGCCGGCCATGCGCCGGCCACGGCCTTCGATGTCACCCTCCGTGCCATCGGAACCGGGCAGGCCCTGGATTGGTGGACGGAATCCAGCGCGTTGCCCGTGAGTTGGTCGCCGGCTGCACGCGGGCTGGCTTCGGTTGAGCTCGAACGCGGGTTCGTGATCATGTCCTCCTCGGACGAGGATGTGCCCGGAGAGGGTGGCAATATCGGATGGTGGAGCCTCGGGCCGATGGATGGTACGACTCGCGGTGGGGTTGTCACCGCGCATGGATTCGCGCAGGGCGAGGTTCGCTTCGCAGAGACGGAAGTCGGCACCATGCTCGATGAGGTCCTTGCCACGTTGCCTGACTTGCACCGAGGTCTGCGTTGGCTTGCCGACCTGACCGGCAGCGGTGTCGACGGGCTCGATACGCTTCCGTTTGCAGCCTGCGCCTCGGCTTCGATCGCGGCAGAAGCCATGATCGTGAGCATGCCCGACACATGGGCGAGGCCTGATGTCGCCCTATTCTGCGGCGGCCGCTGACGCCTTCCCGAGCACGACGCAGATCGCCGCTGTCGACCGCGTGCCACGATATAGATCCGCGAGTCTGATGCGCTCGTTGGGGGCGTGATGAAACATCTGGGGGGAGCCGTAGGGGATCAGAAGGCTCGGAACGTCAAGGATCTGCGTGAAGACATGATCCGGGGTCGTTCCCCCCAGGCGGGGGCGCAGGAGCGGTGGTTGGCCGCTCGTGGCTTGCAGTGCGGCAACGATGCCCTCGACGTAGGGGCAGTCCGCGGCAGTTCTCGACGGAGGCACCGCGGCGAGGCGGTGGATCTCGAGATCGAACCCGCGAAGATGATGGCGTACGGACTCTTCGACGGCATCAGGATCCTGATTGGGCACGAGGCGCATTTCGACTCTGGCAATGGCCTCTCTCGGCACAATGGTCTTCATCCCCGGGCCTGTGTAACCGCTCACGAGCCCCGGTAGATTGAGCGTGGGCTCGAACATCAGCGCTTCCCAGGGGCTCCGCTCCCCAGCCCCCGGAAGTCGGTCGACGCCAAGCTCGGTGCGTATGCTTTGAGGATCGACGGGGAGCAGGTCCATCAGCTGGCGTTCTTGCTCGGTTGGTGGGAGCACATCTCGGTAGAAATCGGGAATGGCGATTCTGCCGTCGGCGTCTCGTAACGTGGAGAGCGCCGCCACCAGGTTCCACGCTGGCATGGGTGCCCAACCGCCGCGGTTGCCTGAGTGCACGTCGTGACTCGCGCCCGTCGCTCTGATCTCCAGCATCAGGAGTCCCCGGACGCCAAAGATGACGAGAGGTCGGCCATCGTCATGGAGGGGACCATCGGCGGTGAGCGCCAGGTCACAAGTTAGCTGCTCAGCGTGGGAGCGTACGGTGGTGTCGAGGTTGGGGCTGCCAACTTCCTCCTCTCCCTCGATGAGGAGCTTCACCCCGACGGGGCAACCGCCGCTCGACAGCAGCGCTCGGATTGCCATGATGTGTGCCAGGAACTGGCCCTTGTTGTCTCCCGCGCCCCTTCCAAACAGAGCTCCCTGCCGTACGGTGGGGACAAACGGCGGTGTGTCCCACTCCGAGATGGGGTCTGCCGGCTGCACGTCGTAGTGCCCGTAGAAGAGAAGGGTAGGGGAGCCTGGTGGCCCTGGTAGATCGGCAAAGACGACCGGCTGTCCGGGGGTGTCCCAAATCTCTGTCTTGAAGCCGCTGGCCCCAGCCATCTCCGCCACCAGCGCGGCCGTGGCCGCGAGCTCCTCAGTGGCGCCTGCGACGCTGGGTCGGGCAACGAGATCACACAGCGAGCTGAGCGTCACTTCTTCCAGTGAATGGACTGCCGCGAAGACCGTCTCGAGAGTCATGATATCTAGCGAATATGCGGGGCCGGGCGCCAAAGCCGACTCCCGTCCAACCCTGTAAGCCCGAAGGCTCGCGGGATCCTCACCCTGTTGTTCCAGGAACCCACCCAGCTAGAATAAAGCACACGCGGCCCGCCGAGGTCGCGCGAGCGAGCAAGAAAGGTGTATTTCATGAGCAGATGGTGGATAGGGTCGTCAGTTCGGGCGTTTGTCATCCTGGCCGTGGTTGGGGTCTTGGTGTTATCGGTGGCAAGCGTGGGCCGCGCAGCGCAGGATGAGGAGCGGGAGGACGAGTATCCCGACGAGGCGGGCCCAGCTCTGGCCTTCTACGAGGGCAGGGACGCGCGGTGGTTGGATGGGCCGGTCGAGTACATCGTGCTGGACGATGAGCGAGACCTCTGGGAGACCCTCGAGACACCTGAGCAGCGGCAAGCTTTCAAGACCTGGTTCTGGGCCCGACGAAACCAGAATCCGCGCGAGGCGGACAACAAGGTTCAGCTCGATTTCTACGAGAGGGTGGCGTACGCGAACAAGCGCTTCAGAGGTTTCCCGAAGGGGTGGAAGTCTGACCGTGGTCGTGTGCTTGTGATCGTCGGCAGGCCCGACGGCATGAAGAGGGCGACCTCGCAACAGCTCTTCGGGGTGTCCATGCCTGCTGAGTTCACCGTCTGGACCTACTACACCGTGGGTGGAACCATTTCCCGAGCCTTCACGACGAACACCGGTGAATACCTTGTCTTCTTCATCGAAGAGCGAATCGGCAATCCGGAGATCTTTGATTATCGATGGGGCGCTGGAACCTGGCCCCTCGAGCTGCGCCGCGTCTTCGAATATGTCGCAGAGGCCCTCGTGTTCGACCCCCAGCTCGAGTTCGACCCCGTTGCCACAGACGGAGCATTCGTGCGCTCCGTATCCGAATCAGTCATGCCCTTCGAGGTGTTGGCGGAGCAGTGGGGCAACGTCGGGGCGGGCGGAACGGCCCTCTTTCCGGTGCAAGTAGCCCTGCGGGATCTTCTTTTCGAGAGCGACGCTGGTACCTATGTCTCGCAGCTCGAGGTCGGCGCCTTGCTCGACCCTGAGAGGAGTGGGGACAATATCCAGATCGGGCAACGCTGGACCGTGAGCTTGCCGCAACAGCTTCTCGCCGAGCTCGGTACGGGCACCCTGTTGAGCGTCCTCGCCCTGGACGCGCCGGCGGGAGCATATTCGGCGCGTGTCGGGCTGACCCAGCCGGTTGCGGCCAGCCGGGGAGAGTGGCGCGGAGACATCGAGGTCGAGTCGGGTGGTGATCCCGTTGCGACTGCAGCAGTTGGCCGGATGTCCGTGCCGATCGACGCCGCCGGCACCCAGCAGCTTGCACTGGTGGCCCCACGCGACGGTCGCTTCCCTCCGGGAAGCACCGCCTACCTGCTCGTTTGGGTCCGTGGCGCGGTTCCGGCGCTCGGAGACGTGTCTGTCAGGATGGTTTCAAGCGATGGCACGTCCGTAGGCCTGGAGCTGGAATCGTCCAGATGGCTCGGTGGCTCTGTGGGTCCCTTGGTCATCGAGACGCGATTGCCGGACGCCGAGATGGGGGACTACGAGCTGCACGTGAGTCTCGGTCCGTCGATCGAGGTTGCACCGGTAGCGGTGAGGATCACCGGGTAGCTCGCGTTGTTGGCTTATCCGGCGCCATGCTAGCATCGACCGGTGTGCACGAGCTGCGGCATTCCTGCATCGTTTCCCGGGTTCAGCTCTCATCATGCGACTGAGATACGAACAAATCGAGATCATCGCCAACCGGGTCGTGCGTGGCCTTGCGAAGCGCGGCATGTTCGAGGTCGAAGAGCCCGATGAGATCGAAAAAGTCGTGGCGAATGTAATCGCCGAGGATCTGCGCGTGGAAGACGATCTGAATGAGGAAGTTCGCGAGCTCATGCGGCAGCACATGGATCAGATTCGCAGGGCCGATGTCGAGTACCACGAGATGTTCAAGGTGATCAAAGCCAGGCTCGCCAAAGAGCGCAACATCATTCTCTGATCATGCGGCTATCACGCGCCAAGGTTAACCATCTATCGCGCTTGGTCGTCGATGCCATGGCGGCAGACGATCGGGTGCAGATCTCGAGCGAAGCGAACGACATCCGACTTGAAATCGTGCGCCTGATCACCGAAGAGATCGAGCGCGACGCGATGGTCGATGATTTGGTACGAACGAAGATCACCTCGCAGAAGCGGGACTTTCCAGAAGGCGGCAGGGAATGGGAGATCCTCTACAGGCAGTACTATCAGGAGGAGATGGAAAAGCACCGCCCCCCGCGGGAGTGAGACCCATTCGGCGAAGTGTTTCCACTACGCCGGCAGTCCTGGCCGCAGAGTGGTAGCCGTGCAGGCGAGGGGAATCCTGCGGATCGCCATGGTGGGCCTTGCCCTCGGCGTCAGCGGCCTCGTCTACTGGCAATGGAGCGGAGATACCAGGCCGACCAACTCTCAGCCGGCGCTCAACACAGGCGAGGGTCCGGAACTGCTCTTCCGAACTGAAGGCCTGGACTACACTCACACCGTCAACGGTGTGCCACGCTATCGGGTCAGCGCGGACACCAACCTCGGCTTCGTGAGCGGTCGCCAGGAGTGGATCGATAACGTCAGGTTGGCCCTATATCCAGCCCCTGAAGATGAAGACTCTGTGCCGGACCCGACGGTGATCACGGGGGAGAAACTGACGGTACGCCAGAAGAACGCTGCGCAATTGCGTGATGCGGAGATCGAGGGTGACGTACGGGTCGTGCTTCCCGGTGGTGGCGAGATGGCAACCAGCTTGCTGACCTACGAGGACGAAGACGCCATGGTGGCAACGAACCGGGGCGTTGAGCTGCATCTCGCGGGGCTCGTGACCCGGGCCCGGAGAATGCGATACGACACGGAGAGCGGGTCCTTGCGGCTCGAGCGGGAGATCTCCTTGGCCTCTGACCCGGATTCTCCTTCCGGTATTGGGGCCGGGAGCCTCACTGGGACCGCGGCGGCGTTATCGTACGACGTCGGCGGAGCGGGGCTGGTTCTGGAAGGCAAGCCACAGGTAGATCTACCGGACGCGGCGATCGCCGGGGACTTGATGACCCTGGTCGTGGATGAAGAGACCAACCGTGTCCATGCGGTGGAGGCGCGCGGCAACAGCAGAGCTGTATGGGGAGAAGGGGAGACTGGTCCCGAGAATGCTCTCGATGCGGACATTTTGACTCTCGATCTCGGAGAAGACATGGAACCGTCGCGGGTCCACGCGCAGAGAGTCGGCGCGAGGCGGCCGCGTCTGGATACGGCGACGGCGGGGGCGCTGACAGCGGACGAGATCGTGTTCAGCCTCTTGCAGGATGATAGGGGAGAGGTGGGCGCCACGGGTGATGCGCGCTGGGAAACGTCAGCCGACCAGGCAGCTGGAGTCTGGGGAGTTCGTGGTTCCGCGCTCGAGCTCATGCTGGGCCCGGAGGGTCTGGAGACCGCGAGCGCCACAGGATCGGTAATCGTGGAGCTTTCTGACCCGAGCCAGGACGACGCCGCCGCCCTACGTGGGGAGAAGGTCGAGCTGGCGTGGGAGGACCTCGCTCTCGTTTCGGGTCGATGGCCGGAGGGGGTCAGCTATCGATCGGAGGAAGCCAGCCTTCAGGCGGAGGAGGGCGAATATGATCCTCGGGCGGACGCTTGGATCATGCGGGGTACGGCTCCTCCCCAGCTGAGCGGCGATCAGTACGATGTCTCAGCCAATGAGATCAGAATGGCTCAAAGTGGCGACTTACAGGCTGTCGGAAACGTAGAAGCGGTGCTTCGCGGGGACAAAGTGGCGACGATCAGCCCTGTGTTCGGCGGGGCCGCCAGCGTCAACGTTGCGGCTGGGGAGATGACCTTGGCTGACTCCGGTAGTCTGGTATTCGGGGGGGGAGCCCGACTTTGGCAGGGTGATCAGCACCTCCAGGCCAACACCATGACGCTGTCCGGCAACCCGGCGATGCTCGAAGCTCGTGGTGAGGTCCTTGCTATCTTGGCCCCGCCCGCTACTTCCCAGGGCGGGGTCGATCCCGACGGCACTGCAGAGTCCCCAGGAGCGATAACTCTGACTGGGGGGGTCCTGCTTCTCGAGGGATCGCCTCCGGAGCTGCGCGTGGCACAGGGGGCGGAGCTGGTCGAAGGAGAGCGGATTATCTCCGGGAGCCCGATTGTGGTGCTGGTGGGCACTGACGGTAGCTGGCGCTCCGTCGAGGTCGGCGGAGAGGTGACGATGCAGGATCCGGCCGGAACCGCCACGGGCGAGTCCATGGTGTTCGACCCAGAGACGGAGGAGTTGACGATCTTGGGTACTCCCGATAACCCCGCGGTCTTCGCCAATGATCAAGGCGTCGACATCCGTGACTCCAAGGGCCTGACGTTTCGCTGGAATGACGACGACCTCAGCATTACAGCGCTGCAGCAGGGGCAGACGCAGACTGTGCGGGGCGGTACTTCAGGTTGATTCATGGTGCGGGCGAGCTCGACGTAGAAGCTCCTCAGTCCCGCAGCAGAGAACGAAGGCGAGAGTCGAGATTCTCCCGCCCCGGGAAGACCTGCCAGTTCGCCAGATCGACCATCGTCACAGGTCCCAGAGTCTTGTTGCCGAGTGTCTGCTGGTTGAATCGCTCCAAGATCTGGCACAGGCGCTCACGACCCACGAACTCGACCGCCCCCAAGAACCCGAAGGCCGACACTCGTCGCCACCAGCGGGAGCGGCGCTTGCTCGACCAGCCCAGCATTTGTCTCAAGAACCGGTGCAACCTCTCCTCATCGAGCTGAGGTGGCGCGGCAAATATGAAGTAATGCTCTGACCGGCCAAGCATCGCCCTGAGTGCGAGCGTTGTTCTGGGCAGTGCGACTGGAGTCCAGTCAGCGTGTCCGCCTAGCACCTGTTTCACTCGTGTCTCGAATTCCTCGCAGGCCGCCCGCGAAACGAACTGCCGGCTGGCGAGGCGCTCACGGGAGGCATACTCCTTGATTACGGAAGGGGTGGGTGGAAAGGGCTCTTCTGGCGGCACGGAAGGTGGTGATCTTTTCGGCACCGGCGAGGTATGCGGCCGCAGACGCAGTGCATCGTAGGCAACGCGAAGAGGCGGGTTTCTGAGAACGGCGTAGGCCTCGTTGAGCTGCACCATCTTCTCTTCCGCCAACTGCCGCAATTCAGCATCGAGATTGGCTAGGCGATCAGGATGGCAGGCGCGAACGCGTTCTCGGAAGGCACGCCGTACCTCGTCCTGGTCGGCGCTTACGTCGACTCCCAGGGTTGCGTAGTAGTCGGAGTTGGTAGCCATACTCTCCGCCGCGCGGTTGATCCTCACGCCAGCAGAGGCATCTCTGCCGGCTTGCCTGAGTTTGACGGCCACGCGCGGCGCGCGAGAAGCCTGGATTCACGCCACTGAACGGCTCAGATGATCAGCCTCCCTGCGTGGGACGCGGCAGGCGACCACCGGTTTGACATACGGCAGGTTCACGGGAGGTCACTTGTCGGCACATTTCCGCAGCGATTGGCACGGATTTTGATAGGCGAACGGCAATCAACAAGCCTCCAGGCCTTCCGTTCTGCCATAAATATCCATGAAATATACGTATTTCAGCTTTCACCTGAGGCAAGATGTGCATTGACGCGCTTTCTCGGACATTGCTAGGATACCTGCCAATGGACGAACCTCAGGTTGTAGAGGCGCAGGCGACGGTGGTCGAGACAGCCGAGCCGGGATTGGGGCTGACTCTCTCTGTGGAAGCGCTGGTCAAGGCCTACCGAGGTCGTCGTGTCGTCGACGAGGTGAGCCTGCAGATCGCCACGGGAGAGGTTGTTGGCCTGTTGGGACCCAACGGCGCCGGCAAGACTACGACCTTCTACATGGTTGTAGGCTTGACCCGCCCCGACGACGGGCGAGTGCTGGTAGGTGGCCAGGAAATCACGTACGAGCCCATGTACGTGCGGGCTAGGCGACATGGTCTTTCCTACCTACCGCAGGAGCCTTCCGTCTTTCGCAAGCTCACAGTCGCCCAGAACCTCTTGGCAATTCTGGAGGGTCTCGACCTGAAGCGAGGAGAGCGTGCGGCTCGCTGTGATGAGCTCCTGAATGACCTCGGTTTGGAGCACCTCGCCGACAATGTGGCCTACACCCTGTCGGGGGGTGAACGACGTCGGGTGGAGATCGCCAGAGCTCTCACCACGAACCCGTCATTCGTGCTGCTCGACGAACCGTTCACCGGCATTGACCCGATTGCGATCGCGGATATCCAGCGCATTGTGGGTCAGCTGAAGCGACGTGGCATCGGAGTCTTGATCACCGATCACAACGTGCGCGAGACGCTGCAGATTACGGATCGTGCCTACATCATTCGCGACGGCAAGATCTTTCGTGCCGGATCACCCGAGGAGCTCGGGCATGACCCCGAGGTCAGAGAGATCTATCTGGGTGAGAGCTTCCGGTTGGACTGAGCTATGGCTTTAGAGCAGAAACTAGCTCCACGCCTGCAGCAACGTCTGGTCATGACGCCAGCGTTGCAGCTCGCCATCCGGTTGCTTCAGCTCAACAGGTTGGAGCTCGAAGGTGTCCTGCAGCAGGAGATGGTTGAGAATCCGCTACTCGAGGAGCGCGAACAGAGTCCCACTCCTTCCGAGGGAGAAACCAGGGACGAGCGTCGTGAGGAGAGCGAGCGGGAGCACGAGGAGGAGCCGGCGCGGGATGCCGACAATCTCGATGAGATGAACCTCGAGTCCTATTTCCAGGACTACCACGACTCGCGGCCGGGGTCGCCGCGGATGCACGAGGAACGAGAGGGGGTCCCGCTGGAGAACATCCTGGCGGAAACTCCGTCCATGGTAGACCAGCTCCTCTGGCAGCTGGAGATGACCGACGCTGACGATCTCGAGACGGAGATCGGCGAAGCGATCATCGGCAACCTCAACACCGAGGGCTACTTGCGTGCCTCCCTCGAAGAGATCGCGGGCATGGGTCCGTGGCACATCGAGCGGGTCGAGGTTGCCCTTGATCGGATCCAGTCTCTGGATCCGCCCGGAGTGGCGGCGCGTGACCTCAAGGAATGCCTCTTGCTGCAGCTGGATCACCTGGGCCTACATGATGGCCTCGCCTACGAGCTCGTCGAGGATCATCTCGACCTGCTCACCGCACATCGATACAACGACATCGCCAAGAGCTGTGGAGTGGCGATGGACGAGATTGCACACGCGCTCGAGATCATCAAGCGACTAAATCCCAAGCCTGGGCATGTGTATGCGACCGAGCCGGCCCGCTATATCGTTCCTGATGTGTCGGTCATCAAGGATGGAGACGGCTATCGAATCGTGCTCAATGATGACGGCCTGCCGCGGCTCCGGATCTCCCGGTTCTATCGTCAGATGTTGCGATCACGCCAAGAGCTATCCAAGGAGGCCGCTGAGTATCTGCAGACCAAGCTGCGATCCGCGCTTTGGCTCATCAAGTCCTACGGCCAGCGACAGCGGACGATCAGCCGGGTCGCCGAGAGCATCGTCAAGCACCAGAGGCCGTTCCTGGACCATGGTCTGGCGGAGCTCCGTCCCATGGTCCTGCGCGATGTTGCGGACGATATCGAAATGCATGAATCGACTGTTTCTCGGGTCGTCAATGGAAAGTACATGCACACGCCCCGGGGAATATACGAGATGAAGTTCTTCTTCCATAGCGCCTTGGGGCACTCGAGTGGATCCGACGTGTCGTCGATCTCAGTGAAGGAGAAGATCCGCAAACTCATCGATTCAGAGAGTCCGCAGAAGCCTCTCTCAGATGCCCGCGTCGCGTCGGAGCTGAAGAATGAAGGGTTGCAGATTGCGCGTCGCACCGTCGCCAAATACAGAGAAGAGATGGGCATTCCAGCCTCCAAGTCGAGGCGGGAGATTGGTTGATCGATGAGCAGTGAAGGGCCGGATTCCGTGCG
>CALAKE010000451.1 GCA_937922775.1 uncultured bacterium
TGCCGAGACCACGGTTGGCTACGCAGGCCTCGTCGGCCGCGCCGAGAATCGTGCCATGATGCGTGAGCTCGACCTCGACGTGATCCACATCGGCAATCTCGATCTGTCAGCTTTCGACGCCATCGCCCTGGTCGATACGCAGCCAGGCTTCGGCAACAACTCCTTGCCCGACCTACGCAGGCCCACGGCCGTGATCGACCATCACCCAGCGCGGGCCGATCTCGACGACATTCCCTTCGTCGACGTTCGCGAAGACTACGGCGCGACCTCGACGATGGTGGCCGAATATGCCTACGCCGTAGGCCTCCGCTTGAGCCCAGCATTGACCACCGCGCTTTTCTACGCTATCAAATCGGAAACGCAGGATCTTGGCAGGGAGGCGTCCGAGCAAGATCAGAAAGTCTACTTATCGTTGTTCCCTCATGCGGACAAGCCCGCGCTGTCGAGGATTCAGACCGCTCGCGTGCCGAGAACGTATTTCCGCATCTTCCAGCTCGCCATCGAGAACGCCAAAGTACACGGGCGTGCCGTTCTCTCCGATCTTCAACGCGTGCGGCATCCCGACCTGGTCGCTGAGATTGCGGACTTCCTGCTACGCCTCGATGAGGTGGAATGGTCCTGCTGCGTGGCGCGTCATGAAGACCAAGTGGTGTTGTCACTCAGAACATCCGATCCGGAATCCCACGCCGGCAGCATCATCCGGGAGGTCGTTCGAGATATGGGAGCCGCCGGGGGCCACGGGATGATTGCCGGTGGCCGCGTGAAGCTCGGCTCGAAATCTTACGCGGAGGTTGCCGACACGCTGCGGCAGCGTCTCCTCGATGCTCTCGACATCAACACCAACGAGCGCGCCGGAGAGCCGTTGGTTCTGCCGTAGCGGGGCTAGTCCTCGGCATCGCCAACCTGCCCGTCTTTCGGACCGGCCGCGGCAATCTGCCTCTCGGGCGAAACCGGAGCCTCCCAGCCACCAGCCTCCGTCATCTGATCACTCTCGGGCACAACGATACCGCCGCTGACAACCAGGCGGAGCGCCTCCTCAACGGTCATCTTCAGCGGAATGAGCGACTCGCGGGCCGCCATTACCAGAACCCCAGATGTCGGATTTGGCGTGGTCGGGACGAATACGTTGACGAGGTGCTCGGAGGTCACTGCCTGCGCCTCGCCAGCGGTCTCGGACGTCACCAGGCCGATGGTATAGATGCCAAGGCGCGGATATTCGATCAGCACTACCCCCTGAAAGGTCGTGCGCTGCGAGGTGCCGAATGTTTCGAGGAACTGGCGTGCCGAGCCGTAGATACTCTTCACCAGCGGAATGCTGAGGGCGAGGTTATCGAGGGCCTTGACCACACTCCTGCCTATGATGTTCGAGCCCGCCAGGCCAACCAGATAGATAAAGACACCCGTTAGAACGAGACCCATCAAGCCGGCTGCAACCTCGGCTCCTGGGATGTTCAGGAGAGCCCCGACTCCAGCCCAGCGCAGGAGGGCGAGCACGGGCCGGGTGACAAACCTCTGAACTGGGGCGAACACGAGGGCGAACAGCCAAATCGTGATCACGAGCGGCAGCATGATCGCCAGGCCGGTCAGGAAGGACCTGCGGACATGCAACAGAACGCTCATTCCGGCTCGCTGCCTCCCAGGCCCAGGCGACCCCAGAACGCCACCGTGTAGTGGAAAGCGGAGGCCAGAGAGAGAATCACGACAGTCCAGAGTCCGACCTCGCCGAGAATCGCGAGCTCGCCGAGAAAGTCGGGACCCAGGATCAAGAGGGTCACCGTGATTGTCTGGGCGGTCATCTTGTACTTACCCAGGGCGGAGGCTGGAATCGTCACGCCCTGTTCGATACCGATGGCACGAAGGCCGGTAACTGCCAGCTCTCGCCCGACAATGATCACTACCATCCAGGCCGGGGCGAGATCGAGCTCGACCAAGGATATGAATGCGGCCGAAATCAACAGCTTGTCCGCCACGGGGTCGAGGAGCATGCCAAGAGTCGTCACCTGGTGCCGCCGTCGTGCCAGGTAACCATCGAACCAGTCGGTTATCGAAGCCGCGAGGAAGATCACAAGCCCCACCTTCGTGTACTCGGTCAGCAGGAAAACGACCAACAGCGGGACGAGGAAGATGCGCAACAGCGTCAGAGCGTTGGGCAGTGTCCAGGGCCCGACTTTCGAAGAAGTCAGGTCCGAGGATGCATCCTGGCTGGGCTTCGAATCCATGCTCGCTACCATGACGAAGGAAGAGCGAAGTTCGCCGGCGTCGAGCCGACAATACCGCAGTAAACTCGCTGCTGCAGCCAACAGTCTATCCGGAGCGCGCGACGTCGAACAGCCGCGACAACTTGACCTCTGCAACCTCGTCGTTCATCGTGAAGTCATGAGCAGATTCCGCATCAACGCATCTTTCCCCGCGACCCATCGTATCCGGATCGATTCGAAGGGAACGCTTGAACCTCTGCACGCGCACAACTGGCGCGTCCACGCGTGGCTCGAGGCCGAGGCTGAATCCGAGGGGCGGAGCTTGCGGGAGGCGCTCGCTGTGCTCGCCGACTGGGTGGAGCTCCACGAGGCCAACTGCTTCAATGATGTCGAGCCCTTCGAACGCGTGAACCCCACCGCCGAGGAGGTGGCACGAGTTCTCGCGGCCCTTCTCGAGGAAAAGGTTCCCGGCGCCCGGGTCGAGAGCATCGAGATCGGCGAGGCCGCCGGCTTCAGCGCCACATACTGGCCGCCGGAGACCGACTAGCCGCTTCCACCGCGGGGACTATCGCGACGAGGTCGCCGCGTTCGCGCGCCGCTGCTCGATGAAGCTCTGGGTGCCGATGAGGATCGCCTCGACCATCTGCTCCTGATAGCGAGCCCTCTTCAGCAACGATTCTTCTTCTTCATTGCTGATGAATGACAACTCAACCAGAACGCTCGGCATCTGCGCGCCGACCAGAACAAAGAATGGTGCTGACTTGACGCCGAGATCCCGTATCTCGGGAAAACTCTTGGAGAGGTGCAGTACCAGGCTGTCCTGGATCGAACGAGCCAGCTCGCTGGACTCGTCCTTGTTAGCGCCCTTCACAATGCTATCGAGGACATCATCGAGGTTGCCTAGAGCTGCCTCGTCTCCAGCATTCTCGCGCATGGCGACATCAGCGGCCGCCGAGTCGGTAGCCAAATTCAGGTAGTACGTTTCGAAGCCCCGCAGCTTACGATTTCGTGCTGAATTGATGTGTACCGAGATGAACAGATCGGCGTCGGCACGATTGGCGAACTCAGTACGCTCGGCAAGGCCAAGGGTACGGTCGTCCTCCCGCGTGAGCAGCACGTCATATCCGCTGTCACGCAGCTTCTGAGCCAAGAGCAGAGACACTGCCAAGGTGAGATCCTTCTCCGTGACACCCGATCGCCCTACGGCTCCTGGATACTGGCCGCCGTGTCCCGGATCGATGACGATTCGGTGGATTCCCAGACCCAGTTGTCGCGAAAGTGGTGTGCCCTCCACCTCGGGGGGCCGCCTCGTTTCCCTGATTCGCGAGGCCACTCTCGGAGTGGGCACGTCGATCACGATGCGGAATGGCTGACCGGTATTGTCGAGGCTGAACAACGTGTACCGAGACGACACGGGCAAGTGCAGCACGACACGAGCAACCCCCGGGCGGTTGAGGCCGACACGTATTTTCTCGACGGCGCCGCTTCCCACCTGGAAGACCTGCTCGCCGTTCTGCACGGACGCGCCGCTCATACTATCGGGAAGGGCTACCCCCTGAAGATCGATGAACACCCGGGGCGGTCCTACCGCATCGCCTGCCTCGTAGGCAACACTGCCGTCGAAATCCAAAACCACACGGGTATGGGTGCTATCGCTGTAGAACCGCACGCCCTCGAGCATTGCCAGGTTGTCCACTGGGGCAGTCTCGACTACAGCGGGCT
>CALAKE010000452.1 GCA_937922775.1 uncultured bacterium
AGTCGTCGCCCGCGCTCCCGGCCCCACGCGCACAGGACGCGAGCAACAGTAAGCAAGTCAGCAAGACCACGCATCGCACGGACGAATGTTGGCATCCCCTTGCACCGCATCGCACATGACCGAGAAGTTCGCCAGCTGCCACTGCTCGTCACTCCCTACGGATCGAGTACTGCCCCGTATTGAAGGATGAATTCGAGTATGCGGGAGGCCTCGAGCATGTCCTCGGCCATGAAGCGTATCGCATGCGCATCGATGCGCTCGAACATCGGCAGGTAGGCAAGAAGCTGGCTCGGCCTGTAGCTCTTGAATCGCACTTCGATCGAGATGGGCGTCGCCGGCCGGTAGGGTTCGAATTCATCGATCCGAGACACGGCCCGCTCTGCCGTCTGGCGTATCAGATCCTGACCCGCCTGCGGCGTCATGGTCGTCGCGGCGTGGAATGAGATCGCCTGTTTCACCACAGCAGTTTCGATGTCGCCGATGATCTCGGTTGCCTCGGCAGCGATGGCATCGTCACCCGAGACCATGATGACCGGCACTCCGAAATGCCCGGCGATGGCGGCATTGATGCCGGCCTCCGGGACGGACATCCCATTGATTCGGACATCGGCCAGTCGTCCGCTCGACATCGTGTGGGCACGAACGCCTTCAGGGTTCGTCGTGCCGGCGTGATAGCCGATGAAGATGGCCCCGTCGAAAGTCTCGTCGATGCCCTCCATCATCATCAGCGGCCGCGGCCAGGACCGCACGATACGAATGTCGTCGGGAAACATGTCGAGCAGCATGTTCTCGCCATTGCCATGCGAGTCACTGACCAGGATCTCGCCCGCCCCAGCGGCACGGGCTCCTTCAATTGCGGCAAGAACTTCTTCAGTCATGATGCGTCGGAAAGTCGAATACTCGAACCCGCTCGGTCCGAGCTGGTCACCGGTCACCGAGCCCGTCAACCCCTCCATGTCGGCGGAGATGTAGATCTTCGGACCCGCGGTCTGCGCCAGGGCGGATACAGCGGTGACCCCGAGAACCAGCACGAAAGCCAAGATCATCTGGATCGACCCAGCGACAACTAATCGAAGCATCATCATTAGAAACGGATCCCCACTGAGCCGGAGAGTTCGAGATTGTGCAGGGTCTGATCGAACTCAATCCCGAGCAGGTCCCCGACCACCGGATCGAAGAGGAAATCCTCGACCTTGAGCTTGGTGATGTGATCGCGCACCTCGGCCCTGATGCTGATGTGACTGATGTTGATTTTCAAGCCACCCCCGAAGTTGTAGCCGAGCTTGTTGATGTCACCCAGACTGAAGGTCTCGTCGATCTGGTCGACGCTGGCCTTGAAGTCGAAGGAGTGCAGCCCCAGGCCGCCCGTCACGTAGGGGGAGATCGGCCCCGGAATGATGATCAACACGGCATTGGCCTCGAGGTAAATGACGCGGGTGTCGATCGTGAGAAACGACTCCTGCAGGCTACCCGACAGGCCGCTCGGGCTATACACGAAGCTCCCTTCGATTCCCAGCGGATAGCCGAACCAGCCGAGCCGCGCGCCATAAAGCGGAGCATTCTTGAAGTTGGTCGACAGAGAAATGTCATCAGCGGAAATGAGAGCTTCGAAGTCACCCCCCACCAACGCGCCAATCACGAATGAGATTTCGCTCTGAAATGCCTGTACGGGCGAAGCCGAGAAAACGACTAGTACCAGGGCCACGACCACCGCTACCGCGACCGACCGTAATGTCGACATTAGCTGTTCGCTTCCTTTCCTCAGTTGGGTGTTGCAGCAACTGGAGACTCGCCCCCCGACGATCTCCTTTCACCCTTCAGGTCGAGAAGAACTGGAGCCACGCCAGTCTTCCCAGCTTCATGATCATCAACAGTACCGGCACTCCATGAAGGAGTAGGTCAAAGATATCCAACGGCCGCACCAGGGTCCCCGCCCGCAACATCTTGAGCTTTTCCAGGAGATGCGGCTCCGGAACAAAGGGCGCAAGGCCGAGCAAGACAGCAACGATCACCAGGGGAATCGTCGGGATCTTGTCGAGCCACTCCATTACTTCTCCTCCCGTCTAGTGCCGCACCTGTGCGAGAGCGAACGAACGCCGGGTTCACCACATGCGTACCAATGAGAGGATAGCGTCGTCAATGCCCCCGCCTCATTCCGCCCTGGGGAGAGTGAGTCTCGAACCGGTGCCTATTCCAAAGTCCGCTCGCTGATCCACGCCGTGATCAGGTCGAGGGCTGCCGGAGAGAAGGTCTCCTCGATCTGCGCATATTCGGTGGGAGACCCGGTGGTTGCGGTCTGGAATAGATGGTTCAGTCCCTCGAGCTCGACCGTGGTGACGTCGGTGTTGCCGGCTTCCAGGAGTGTACGCTCGATGACCGGCAGATTGGCCTCAGGGGGCACCTGCAAGTCGAGCGTGCCGCCGAGAGCCAGCACCGGGCAGCTCACCTCCCGCAAAGCCTCGCGCGGATCGAATGAAAAGAAGAACCGATACCACTCGCTCGTCATCTGGGCCATCTGGCTGGCCAGCATCTGCTCGACCGCGGCGGGCTGCCGCGCCGGGTGATCCTCGGGCACGTTGGAGAGCTGCACGTTCACCAACTCGAGGAGTGCCTCCCGCACCGCTGCCTCGTCGGCGCGATCCATGACTCGCCGCATGAGCTCTCGCTGTGCTTCCACTTGCTGCTCGATGTTGTCCTCCGGACGCCCGATCGAGCGCTGTACGGCCGCGAGCTGCATCGGCATGAGCTCGTAGCCCGAGATGGCCGTACCCGAAAGAAGCACGATGAAGGCGACGTCAGGTGAGCGCGCGGCGACCATCGGCGCGATGATGCCGCCTTCACTGTGGCCGATCAGTCCGATCTTGGCGGCATCGATCTCGGGCTGTTCCACCAGGAAACTGATGCCCGCGAGAACATCTTCCGCGAAGTCCTCGCTGGTCAGATCCGGGCGAACGCCCGTCGAGCCGCCCATCCCGCGATCGTCAACCCGGAGAACGGCGATGCCGTTACGCGTCAGGTGGTCGGCGATTACCAGGAATGGCTTGTGACCGAGAATCGTCTCATCGCGGTCCTGGGAGCCCGAACCGGTGATCAATATGGCGGCAGGGTGCGGCCCTTCTCCGGGCGGCAGGGTCAGGGTGCCCTCCAGTGTGTTGTTGTCGACGGGATTGGTGTAGGTGACGTCCCGGGCGTCATAGGGAAAAGGCGGACGAGGGTGCTGCGGGCGCGTCGCGCCCGCAGCCTCCTCCTCAACTCTTTCCATCTTGAATGGAAGGGTGGCCGCTCCCTGGGAAAACTCACCTTCCGCGGACTGAAAATCCTCGGAGGGCTTACCGACCCAGTGAGCTCCCGACGGCGGCGCCGCCGTGAGAGTGAAACGAATCTCCTCGGCGGTGTAGACAACATCTGTCACGGGCAGATCCGTGGCGCCTTGCGCCGGGATGCTGACGGTGGCTGTGTATCCATCGCCATCCGGAGTGAAGGTGACGAAAAACTCCAACTCCCCGGTGGGCGCAATCAAAGCACCTTTCCAGTGCTCAGCCTCGGCAGCTTCGTCCTGCATGCCAGTGGCGAGAAGAGTTGAAGGTGCTGCAACCAAGGTCAACGCCAACAGGCCGATGAGGGCCCGATGTGCGGATGTCCGCATGCGGCTTGCCTCCTTTCACGGCAACGTGCGATGCGACCGCGGATGTGGGAGCCGAACGCTCCGCACTTATTCCCTGTTTGCCACCGGCCGCCCAGATCTTCGCCGCCCCGCGAGATTTCTTCGTCGATGCGGCAGACTCTACACCCAAAAAGATGCGGCTGTGCGCGGAATCCCCTCAACACATCGAGGGTGCCACGCGTACATAAGGGTGTGGAGACAATACTGAGATTGGCAATCGATACCCTGGATACTTCGGTGCAAGCTGACCCGGTCGAGCGCCTGGGGGACCTGTTCGACACCCACCAGCCACGCTTGTACCGGTTGGCGAGGCGGCTGTCGAGAGATCCCGAGGAGGCACGCGACTTGGTACAGGAGACCTTTCTCCGCGCCGCACGACGCCCAGCATCCATTCCGGAGAGTGCCAAAGGCGCCGAGGCGTGGCTCGTCCGGATTCTCGTGAACCTGTGCCGTGACCGGTGGCGGCGCTTGAAGGTACGGCGCGAGGCGCACCATCAACCCGTGTGGAGCATGGGCAACACAGCCGACCCGGAATCAGTGGCATCGGCGCGGTCAGCCGTACAGCGAGCCCTGAATCGTCTGCGCCCACGCACACGGGCCATCGTGGTCATGCACGAGATCGAGGGCCAATCCAAGGCGGAGATCGCGGAGTTTCTGGGAATGAGCGAGGTCACGGTGCGCTGGCACGTTGCCACGGGCCGCAGCAAGTTGCGCAAGGAGTTGAGCCATGGCGGCTGATCGCAAAAACCTATCCGACGACGAGCTCAGAAAGCTCCTCAACCTCGGCGACCCGGCCGGCTATGGCGACGAGCCAGCCCCCGAGGAGCTCAATGCGATGCGTCGCACCGTCCTGAACTCCATCGACACCAGCCCCGCCGCACAACCTTGGTTTTCCCGCTCGCTCACCACTGCCATGGCGACAGTCGCCGTGGCCCTCATCGCGATCTCGATCCTGCTGCAAGCCGGCCCATGGGGTGAGGTCCTCCAACCCGCTACAGGACCCGTCACTCCTGCAGAGCCCGCCCCACCTACCACACAAGAGCCACCACCATCCCAAACCGTCGCAGCCGTCGAGGAGGTCCCCGATGTCGTCGTGACGGAACCATCTCCCGATTCCGCCGCCGAACTGCCGGCCGCTGCCGAGGAGTCAGTCGTCGCCGAGGAGCCACCCGCCCTGGCTGCCATGGAGGAATCGCAGGGTTTGGCGGCGCCGTCCGAAGGACGTCAACCCCGCACGGTGCAGTTCACGGCCCCCGGCGGCACCCGCATCATCTGGACCCTTGATCCCGACTTCCAACTCCCCGTAAGTGAGCCCGACAGCCAGGCTCGAGGAGAACTGTAGACATGCTCAGACACATGACCCTCCGTATTGCATGCGTCCTCTTCATCGTCGCCCTAGTTCCGTCAACCGTGGCGGCCCTCCCTGTCACCAGCGCCCAGCAGGCAGGACAGGACGAGTGGGAGCCTGAACATGCGAGGGCAATCTCGTCGGAGGAGGGGCCACAGCAAGAAGTCCCTCCGGTCGAAACGAGGCTCTACCCGCTCCAGCACGTTGGTGTGGATAGCGCGTACACCTTGGCCGTGTCTGCGTGTCGGGAGAATGACGTGCGGAGTGGCACGGGATGCAATGTGGAAGTAATGAGGGAAGAAAGCACCCTCGTCGTGACCGCCATCGCAGCAATCCATGAGCGTGTCGCTTCGCTCCTCCGAGAGGTTGACATCCCCCCTCACACTCAGACTTTTCACATCGTGGTGTTGGCTGCAACCAACTCTCCCTCCGCGCCTTCCGCCCTTCCGCCGGGCGCGCAACAAGCGGTGGAGGACATCAGGGCCTTTCTTCCCTACGATGGCTTCCGCGTCCTCGACACCGGTTGGCTCAAGACCGCCCGCCAGGGGCATACGACGCTGACCGGCCCAACCGGCTTCGAGGTGGGCCTGCGTTTTCGTGGTAATCCGAGATCTGACGAGCCCATACTGGTGGAGGCTTTCGAGATGAACCTACGAGAGGAGAGCTATTCGCCGAATGGTGAGCTCATGAGGAGCCATCGGTTGATTGTTGAAACCTCCTTCAGCATGGACGTCGGCGAAACCGTGGTCGTGGGCACCTCCAAGCTCAACGGCGAGAACGAGCCAACAGCGTTGGTCATCCTCTTGACGGCGCTCGAGCCGGAGGACACGCGGTAGCGGCTTTGTCGATAGGCCAGAGGGTGCTCGGTTCTATCCGTTCCGTCACCATCGGCAACCACATATCCAGGCATTAGAGCCACGGCGCCAATCCCACCTGGGTTGGCGCCGTCGTCAGTCTTTTCTGGTAGGGCAGTGCCCACCCCTGCGTGTTAACATTTCCTCATCTTTGGCGTGCCGCCTCCCCACAGCGCCGATCCATGAGGACCCACGTGATCATCGCTCGCGCCATCCCCCTGATCTGCTGTGTCGCGGTCTGCTTCTTGATGACCGCGGGCTCGGGTTTTGCCTTGGCATCGCAGGCCATTGACGAACGGCAGCAGCGCGGCGTCGTGCTCGGTCCGGCTACCGGCCAGTCAGGCGCGGTCGCCAGCAAGGTTTCGGGGACCGTCCTCGGTGCCGACGACGAACCGATGAGCGGCGCACAGGTGAGGCTGCTCGGCCCCAATCGCCTGCTCCTGCAGGAGACGGTGTCGGACGAAAAGGGTCGCTTCGAGCTCACCGACGTTCGCCCAGGAACCTACGAGCTGCGCGTTACTGCCCCTCCGTTTCGCGACCGCGATCAAATCATCACCGTTGGTGAGAAGCCGTTGAAGCTGGAAGTCAGCATGATCGCGGCGTTCATCGACGAGACCGTGACCGTTTCGGCTACCCGCGGAATTCTGCAGGAAAACACGAAGGTTGCCGCCAGCGTCCGTACGTTGGGGGCGGATGAGCTCGAGGAACGTGCCGTGGACCTGCTGCCTCGCATGCTGGCAGAGGAGCCGGGCGTCGTCACCCAGCAGACCACCCCCGGTCAGGGCTCTCCGATCCTGCGCGGGCAAAGCGCCCAGGCGGTTCTCTACTTGTTCGACGGCATCCGCTACAACAACTCGACATACCGCGGTGGCAATACCCAGTACCTCGCATGGATTCCGGGGATCGCCGTGGACGCCGTCGAGGTTCTACTCGGCCCAGCAGGCGTGAATTACGGGAGCGACGCGCTCGGCGGCGCCATCAATGTTGCCTCTACCTCCGTGCCGGGATATTCGCGGGGTGGTTGGGAGTGGAGCGGAAGTGCTCGTGCTTTCGGTGAGTCCACCTCGCTGGGGGCTGGCGGAAGTGCCATGGCCGGTGTCGCGGGCGAGCGTTTCGCGGCGGTCTTCGGCGGCACGCTGGCGCGACACCAGGATCTGCGGGGCGGTCGGGGCGAGGACTCTCACAACTCGCTGATCCGCTTCTTCGAGCTCTCACCTGAACAGGTCCAAGACATCCTCGGAACCCGCATGCAAGACACTGGCTATGGCCACGGTGGCTTCACGGGGAAGATGAACACCCGCGTCGGCTCGGATGGGAACCTCACCGGATTCATGATGTACAACGAGCAGAAGGATGTGCGGCGCTACGACCGCCTGCTTGGAGGCGATGGTCGGCTCATCGCCGACTTCATCCCGCAGAAGCTGGGCTTCGGCTATTTTCGCTACCAGGATATTTTCGGCGAGACCTTCTTCGAATCCACTCTTTCGGTGAATCGGCAGACTGACGGGCGTCGCAGCCAGACCCGCCCCACCAGCAATCTTTCGACCGAGCTCAACCGTGTCACGTCCATCGGCATCAACGCCTCGGGATCGTGGAGCACGAGCTCACATCTGTTGACAGCGGGCGGCGAAGTATACGACGACTTCGTATCCTCCTCTGAAACCGAAACCTCTCCCGAGGGGATAGCCAGCCAGGTACGACCCCGCTACCCCAACGGCACTCGTTACACCTCATTGGGCCTCTACCTGCTCGATGAGTGGGGAGCTTTGAAGGAACGACTGCAGGTTTCGGCCGGGGCGCGCTTCTCCTCCTTCCATTTCCGCACCAACCCCGAGGACAACATCATCAATGGTGTACCGACTGTTCCTGCGGCGAGCGAGACCTTTACCGATCTCACATTTCACGCCGGAGCGGTTCTATTCCTGAACGACCAGACGAGCATCTTCGGGCGAGTGGCGCGTGGCTTCCGGGCGCCATCGGTCTTCGACCTCGGCGAGCAGGGCTTGACCGGAGGAGGGTTCGAGGTCACTCCGAGTGAGGCCATCCGCTACAACGCCTTCGTAGGCGACGCGGCCAGCGTTGATGCCGTCAGCACGGGGACACCCTGGTCGCCGCTCGATCCCGAGAAGCTATGGAGCTACGAGGGTGGCTTCCGCTGGCAAAACGACACGACTCGCCTCGAGTTCGCCGTTTTCGACAACCACATGATCGAGAAGCTTGCGCGGCGGACGATGATCGTCGAGCAGGATGTCGTGGGACAGACCATAGGCGGCGAACCCATCATCTTTCAGGATTCCGAGGGAAGAATCTACGTGCCGATCGACCCGCGACCCGTGGTATCGCGCTCCAACATCGGCGGCGAGCGCGTGTGGGGCATCGAGGGTCTGTTCCTGCGGAACTTCGGCAACTCCTGGAGGCTCGTGTTGAAAGGTGGCCTGCAGAGAGGACGCGAGGAAGAGACCGACAATTGGGTGCGTAAGCTCGCTCCCGACAACTTGACCGCCAGTCTGCGGTGGTCGGATGTCAGGGGACGCTATTGGATCGAGGGCCTGGTGCAGCTCTATGCGACCCAGGATCGCTTCAACCCCTTCGACTATGACGATTCCCGTATCGGCGCCTACCGCGACCGAAAAACAATCACCAGCTACTGGAATAACGCCGCGAAGCGTCTCGGCCTCATTGAGGACGGCACTCTCACGGTCACTGGGGAGACCCTCGAGGAACTTCTGCTGCGGGTCCTGGGCCCCACCCTCGAGGGCAACTCACTCTTCGATGAAACGCCCGGTTTCGTTTCAATCGGAGTGCGCGGCGGCATCGCGATTACCAACACCCAGTCGGTCACCTTCGGAGTGATGAACCTGGCCGATGGTAACTATCGCCTGCACGGCTCGGGCGTGGACGCACCGGGAATCAACGCGACGGTCTCGTACCAGGCGGACTTCTAGCGGCCGGCACTCCTCGTCACGCTCCTGCAGCAGGCCCGGAGATCGACTCCGCGGCCGACCCGACCCTATTCCCCCATCACCTGAACGACGATCCTGCGCTCGCGCGGGCGGTTGTCGAAGTCGCACAGCACGATCTGCTGCCAGGTGCCGAGCTGGAGCTCGCCATCGATGACCGGCACACCCAGCGACGGACCCAGCAGGGCCGCGCGTACGTGCGAGTAGCCGTTGCCGTCCCCCCAGCGCGCATCGTGGTCGTAGTGCATGTCGCGCGGCGCCAACCTCTCGATAGCTTGTGCGAGATCGAACACTACCCCGCTCTCGAACTCGATCGTCGTGATGCCGGCCGTCGAGCCGGGCGTGAAGACCAGCACTTGGCCCTCACGCACGCCCGACTGGGCCAGGATCTGGGCCACATCTCGGGTCAGATCCTGAATGTCGGTATCGGCTGTTGTCGCGCGCACCAGGGTCTCGCGAACAATCTTCATGGGCACTCCCGTCCTGCTTCGCCGGACGTTATCAAGCTCGGGGGATAGCTCCTCTCCTGCCTACTGTCCCGGCCGAGGCGGAATCTCGATCAATGATCCCGCATCAGGACCGAAGCCCGGCTGGTAGATCTGACTCAGAATCGCCGGCATACGTGTGCCGATCAGCTCGTTGATCGTTTCGATGAGAGCCGGCACCTTGACCCACGCCTGATCGATTTGCCACAGCTGATCTTCCGTCGGCAGTGCCGTGAAGCTCTCGATGGCGTTGGATGCCCTGGCACTGCGGCGAATTTGATTGAGCTCCGCCTGCTGATCCCGGATCTGCCCGTTGAGCTCGCGGATCTCCTCACGCAGCGAATCCGGCACCTCGTCGTTGCCCATGATGAGCTCCCGCACCGCCGCGAGTTGTTCGGTGGAGCGCGTCAGGGCCCGCCCCGCCTCGTAGATGGGCTTCGAAAGAGCGAAACCGTCCATGATAGCCGCCTGTCGCGCCACCAGATCGGCCCGGGAGATCTCGATGCGCGGATCACCCCTCACCTCGACTGCTGTAGTGAGCGTCTCGCCAGCGGCATCCAATTCGACCGTGTAGGTGCCTGGCAGGACCCGCGGACCACGCGGGCTCCCACCAAAACGGCTGAAGGGACTGGCCTGCTCCGTTGGGTCGGGCACATAGGCCGGGTTGATACGCAAGTCCCAAACGACCTGCCGCAATCCGGCTCGGCCCGGCCCTTCGAGATCGCGCACGACGGCGCCGGTCTCGTCGAGGATCCTCAATTTCACCCTCGGTTCGGGAGGCTCGGGCCGCGCGGCCGGCGGACCGCCCTGGGAAAACATCGCGGCAACGCTCGCCGGCATTCCAGGCGGGCCTTCCGGGGCACCCTCAGGCCGTTCCCTGTCCGTGTTCTCTGGCAGCGGCGCGTCCTCTTTCAGGTGGTAGCGGATCATGGCGCCGAGCGGCGGGTTGGGAGCCGTAAAAGAGCCCGGCGTCCAGCCTTGCGGACTGTAGAGGTTGATGATCGTCGCGCGCCGCACCGGGAAAAGGTGCGCGTCGGCGTTAACCACGTCCTCGGAGATCTCCAGCAGTGGTCCGATGTCATCGAGAATCCAAGCGCCGCGACCATGGGTGCCAATGATCAGGTCGTTGTCCCGCGGATGCACGACGATGTCGTCAACCGGCACAGTCGGTAGGTCTCCTCGCAGACGGATCCAGCTTTCGCCCCGATCGTTGGAGAAATAGACGCCGATCTCGTTGCCGAGAAAAAGCAGACCTTCATCGCTCGGGTGCTCGTAAATAACGTTCACCGACCAGTCATCGGGCAAACCGGCGACAATCGTGCTCCAGTCCTCGCCGAAGTTGTCACTGACGTAGACGTAGGGCCGGTAGTCACCGCGCTCGTGACCGTCGAACGTGGCGTAGACAGTACCTTCATTGAAGCGTGAGGCGACCACGCGGCTGACATAGGTGTTTTCGGGCAGGCCTGGCATGTCCTGATTCAACTTCTGCCAGGTGGCGCCACCGTCACGCGTACCGTGCAGGTTGCCATCGTCAGTGCCGAAGTAGAGTACCCCTGGGTTGGTTGGTGACTCGGATATGGTCGTCGCGTTGCCGTAGGAGGAAATGCCATCGTTGCGCGAAAGGATCTGATCATCGCCCAGGGGCACGCCCATGA
>CALAKE010000453.1 GCA_937922775.1 uncultured bacterium
GTGTCTGATGCTGTCCAAGAGCTTTGCTCCTCGCTGCGGCTGTCTTCGTGAGGAGCGACTATTGCGCAGGAGTGTCTGGCGGCGACGCAGGCTCGGAACCAGAGAGCGAATCACCTGAGCGCGGTACCAGCGCCTCGCGGCACGCTGCCCCTTTGTACGCAGCAGCTCCGCATACTCCTCGGCGAGATCCGACAATACGTAGCGTCGGTCGGTCGGAGAGAGCGCCCGTGAGAGTAGCCAGCTCGTGAATCGCGGAGTTTCGCTCATTTCCTCGCACGGCCGGAGTCGGCATCGAGCTCCAGCCCATGTTTCATCCGCTCCAACATCGCCATCGACTCTTCCAGTGCACTCTGGCCGCCGGCCGTGAGGCGGAAGTACTTCCGCGACCTGCCCCCTTTCACCGGCAAGGGATCCGAGGTGCGGAAGCTGACGAGTCCTTTGTCTCCGAGACGACCGAGCGTGGCGTATACGGCACCGATGGACACGGGCCTCCCGGCACGCTCCTCAATCTCCTGACGAATGGTCACTCCGTAGGCGGTGTCTTCCAAGCGAGCGAGGGCCAGCATCACGTACAACTCGAACTCCGCGAGATATCGACCCTTGGACATGCTCATATCTTATACAACCAGATATATATGTGCACGTCCACGCGCACGTGGCACAATCGGGATCCATGAGCGAGACAGAAGCACAGATCTATTCCTACGAGCGAGACCCGTACTTGTGCGATCTGCAGGTCGATGTCATTCGCGTCGGGGAAGAGGACGGCCGGCCTTTCGCAATCCTCGACGACACCATCCTCTATCCGGAGAGCGGCGGGCAACCTGCCGATATTGGCTGGCTCGACGAAGTGCGGATTGTCGATGTTCAACGAGTTGAGGAAAACGTGCGGCATTTCCTCGAGTCTCCTCTGCCCGCCGGCCCCGCTCGGCTCTCCCTCGACTGGGACCGCCGCTACGACCACATGCAACAGCACACGGCCCAGCACCTCTTGACCGCAGTGGCGGCGGATCGTTTCGGCTGGCAGACGACCTCGTTTCACCTCGGCGAGAGAAGCTGCGACATCGAGCTTGATGTACAGTCGCTGTCCGAATCGGATCTCCGCGAGCTCGAGGACGCGACGATGGAAGTGATTCGTGCCGGTCTACTCGTGAGTGGTCGGCGTGTTTCGCCGGAGGAATACGGGCACCTCGATGTGCGAACTCGCGGATTGCCCGAAGGCCATCGTGGAGATATCCGGCTCGTGGAGATCGAGGGAATCGATCTCAATACTTGTGGCGGAACACATGTGCGATCCACGTCGGAGATCGGCTCCATCAAACTGCTGCGCACGGAGCCCATGCGCGGCGGCACCCGCCTCCATTGGGTCGCCGCTCGCCGTGTCCGCCGGCGCCTGGCAGAGCATGAGTCGAGAACTGATGTCCTGCGTGGCCTGTTCGAGACCTCGGCAGAGGATCTGGTGGCTGCTGCCACCGCCCGCCTGGATGAGCTCAAGGACGTAATGCGCCGGATGCGCGCTCTCGAGTCGTCGCTCATCGACCATGCCACCGAGGGGATGATCGCCCGTGGCAACGTCGTCGTCGAAGCACACTTCAAGGGCATGGATGGAGCGTTCCTGCAGAAGATCGCTCGCCGCTTTGCCGACTCGGCGGGTTGTCGTATCGCATTGCTGACGGCCGCCAGCGACAAGGGCAGCTTCTTCGTACTGGCGGCGGGGGAGGACTGCCCGGTGGATGTGGCAGCCGTCGGCCTGCAGGTGGCAGAGACTCTCGGCGGCCGCGGCGGTGGCTCGGGACAGTTCTTTCAAGGCAAGGCCGGCTCGCTGGAGAAGCGGCCGGCAGCGCTGGCTGTTCTGCAGGAACGTCTCGCTTGAACGTCATGCCCGGGCGTCCGAGCTGAGCCTCAGGTCGCAGGCTATCCCCCGGAGCCTCGCGCCCGAGGGTCATGCCGAGTGTTTCTCCCCGACATTCGTAGTCACGGCGAAAAGCCCCGGGATCCACTCAGGATGCCCGGGGCCTTCCACTTCTCTCAGAGCAACGGCGCAGACGGCCGTCACTCAAACGCAGCTTGAACGGAACCGGTTAGAAGCCGATGACGAGGGCTGCGTTGAACTGCGACTGCCAGAGGTTCTGCTTGGAGGCGAAGCTGTAGCACCAACCCCACCAATCACACCAGTAGCCGCGCTGGACGAAGTCGGTGTGGGTGGAGAAGAGGCGGTACTCGCCGCGGAAGCCGATGTTGTCGGTGAAGAAGTACTTGATGCCACCGACCATGTTCCAGGAGAAGTTGTTCGTGGACTGGGCCTCTGCCCGGTCATCATTCTCCGAAAGTGATGCCGCGCCGAGGCCGAAACCTATGAAGGGCTTGAACTGCGGCTTATTCCAGATGGGGAAGTTATAGATCAAACCTCCCTGGTAGTACTTGGCCGTAACCGGCGCGCCGCGAATCTCGATGCCGTCTGGGGCTCCGTCCTGCGGCGGGGCGGTCACGTCAACCGTCGTGTTGCGGTAGTTGAAGATGAACTCTGCTTGCAGGTTCTCGGTGAGCGAGACATCAACGATGAAGCCGTAGGCCGAGCCACTCTCCAAGTCGATGCGCGTACCCGTGGGCTGATCGAAGATATCGTTACCGTGCTGCCAACCCGCGAACGGGGCAATCTCGAACCTCTGCTGCGCGAAGGCGGCGGAAGGCACGAGAGTGATGGCGAGCAAGACGAACAGAAGCTTGTAGAGCTTCATATGAAACACTCTCCTTTTGTGGGGGATCCTAAGTATGAAATTGCAGACTCGCGCCGGGCGTACAAGAACGTTCAGTACACCCGATCGGCGCTGTCCCTGAGGACAAACCGTGGGGAAACGGCCTGAGGTATTTACCCTATCACCCGGGTTTCGAGCAGAAAAGTCGCAGAATGTTTACCTTCGTGTCGATTTTAGACAGGAACTGCGCCATCCGCGGGGCAGGTCAGGTGGAGACCGAGCGAATGCCCGGCGTCCCGAATCCGGACAGTCGAATCACCATTTCAGGACAGTGAGAGGGCCCCAGCCGCGATGAGGCGCTCCAACTCCGAGCTATCGTGAATCCCTGTGACGGGTCGTGAGGCAAGCCGGGCAAGGGTTTGCGGCGTTTCCGGACATGATTACCTCGTCCCATCAGCCCTTGGCACATCGTTTGCTACGTTGTAGTAGTGGGTAGTGGTGACTCGTTTTGACTTGCCGGGAGAGATGCGATGGCCAAGACCCGATACCTCGGAGAGTTCGAGCAGGCCATATTGCTGGCCGTCCTGCGACTCGGTGACGGAGCCTACGGGCTCGCAATTCGAACCGAAATCGAGGCCTGCGCGGCTCGAAAGGTCACACACGGCGCCGCCTACTCCACTCTCGACCGGCTGGAGGACAAGGGACTCCTGAAGTCCTGGCTCGGCGAATCCACGCCCGGTCGCGGAGGCCGCCGCAAGCGTCACTTCGAGGTGACAGGCACCGGGCTCGAGGCCTTGCGCTCCTCGAGGGAAGCGCTGATGAACCTGTGGAGTGGCGTCGAGGAGGTCCTGGAGGACTCACGATGACTGTGTCGCGACGCCAGCCAGGCACATCCGGCATCGCGAGGCCACCGCGCCTCCCCGAGCAGTTGCTTCGCCTGGCGATTCCCAACGTTGTTCGCCGCGAAGGTCTTTTGGGGGACCTCGAGGAGGAATACGCGATCAGGCGTGGGGACGCACGCGGCGGGGCGGCTCGCTGGTACTGGAGCTCATCCTTACGGTTGAGCGCCCGCTACGGCTGGAGCCGCTTGCGCAGCAACCCGAGATCAGAGAAACCTCACAAGCTCACTCCGGCTTCACGCCGAGGAGATCCGATCATGTATCAGCTCTTGCAGGACCTCCGCTTCGCCCTCAGAACGTTGGTCAAATCGCCCGGCTTCACCGCTATCGCGATACTCACTCTCGCCATCGGCATCGGCGCCAACACGGCCATGTTCAGCACGCTGAACGCCGTGCTCTTGCAGCCACTTCCGTTCGATGAACCGGAGCGGCTCGTGATTGCGAAGACGACGTTCAGCGGCAACGAGAACTGGACCTCATCCGGCCCCGATTTCGTCGACTTTCGAGACCAGAACGATGTCCTCGACTCATTCTCCGCGATGTCTGGCTTTCCCTTCACCGTCACGGTGACGGGACGCGAGGAGCCTGACCGCATCGAGTCCCAGTGGGTCTCCTGGGATTTCTTCCGCACTCTGCGGGTCGATCCGTTCATGGGCAGACACTTCAGCCAGGATGAAGAGCCCCTCGACGCCCCCGATGTGGCAATCGTCAGCTATTCCTATTGGCAGACCAGCCTCGGCGGCGATCCCGAGGTGATCGGCAGCACGTTGATCCTCGACAGCACGCCGCACACTATCGTCGGCGTGTTGCCCGCCGGCTTTCAGCTCTTCTTCCCGATTGATGTCTATCGCACGTTCCGGCCGGGCGGGAACTTCGCGGGCGGTCGTC
>CALAKE010000454.1 GCA_937922775.1 uncultured bacterium
CCGGCACGACGATGAAGATCCGGATGCCGAGTTCGACATGAAGTACGGCGATCTGGACGCGAGCGCCACCTTCAGAATCCCGGGTGCTGAAGCTCTCAGCTTCAATGTCGGCTACCACCGGCTGACCCGGAACGGCGTCCATCAGGGCATCACGGCCAGCAAATGCTCCAACTGCCACGTGAACGGCAGAGTGAAGCAGATGGATCAGGCCACTGATGACGTCAACATGGGCGCTCTCGTCGAGCTCACGAACCTGAGCTTGGAATACGCATTTCGTCACCGCGGCTTCAGCGAGCGCGGCGACACGAACACCCAAGTCTTCGACAATCCGCTGCACCCGGCCAGCTTGGCCCCCGTTTTCGGCAACCGCATCTCGTATTGGCCGACTGACGGACCCCAGCCAATCAACCAGGTGCCGGACAAGACAAAGCAGAGCCACATGCTGAAGGTGGCGGGCCGCGTGCCCCAGAAGCTCAGCGTGCAGGGAGTGTTCAACTACACCGACCTGACAAACGACACCACGGGTGTCGGCACGAAGTCGAAGGGCATCAAGGGTCGTGTGGCCTTCCCGATCGCCAGCAGAGCAACGCTCAGCGCAACGGTCCGCTACTACGACATCGATGTGGACGACATCTGGGTGGACATCAAGGAGCCGGTGTCTCTGGCCGGACCAACCGCGGGAAAGACCTTCGCGGAGTTCTACCCTGACTTCGGTTCACCCGACTTCATGCGCCAGTCGGTCAGGTCGCGGACGCCGCTGAACTTCGATCTCGCGTTGGCCTGGAGGCCAATGAAGGGATCGAACCTCCTGGTGGCATACGAGCGCGAGCAACTCGAGCGCGATCATTTCGAGGTCGAGGAAACGACCACGGACATGTTCAAGCTCAACCTGCGGACGCGCTTCGTGAGGGGCTTGAGATTCCAGCTCCGCTGGGAAGAGTCCTGGATCGATAACCCGTTCACGGGCCAGCACGTCGCTGTTCCGGCGGTCGTGCAACCTGGGCCGAGCCCTGGCGCGACGCCGTTCTTCGGCTTGCAGTACTACGGGATGTACGACGCGCGGCAGGCAAACCTGACCAGCTTCGCCGATCGGGAGCGTCTGGTACTGCCACGGCTGACCTGGTCGCCGAGCGCTCGAACTTCATTGACCTTTAACTACCGCTACCGTGACATGTCCAACAACAGTCTGAACTTCTCGGACTGGAGTCGGACGATGAGCTCACCGAGCCTTTCGTTCTGGTATGCGGCAAACGACCACCTGCAGATCACGACGGGTTACAACTACCTGCGCGATGAGGCGAGCACGCTGCTTACAGTGCTTGCCTTTGATGGGTGAGCGGGCGGCATCACTGGGGGCCAGTATGGCTCCGTGTATGACCAGATGGAGTATGAGACGAAGGCCAACACCTTCTTCCTGAACTTCCTCGTCCCGGTCAACGACAAGCTCGAGATCTTCGCCAACACGATGTACTACAAGGGCGAAGCTTCGATCTCTGGTGTCAACATCGACTCCAGCAACCTCGTCAAGCAGCCTGGTGGTATGGACTATCCGTTGTACAGCGATTCTCTCGCCGGCTTCTCGAACATCGACCTGAACCGGTTCGCACAGTCGTTCGGTTTCAACTATCAGTTCAATGAGATGGTGATCCTGGACGTGCTGGGCGAGTACGACAACTTCGGCGACGAGGACCCATACATCATCAGCTACGACGGCAGTCGCTTCTTCCTGCAAGCAGGAGTAGCTCTGCTGTTCTGATCCACCTGTTCAGCAAGGCCAATCCGACTCGGGCCGGCGACTTCGGTTGCCGGCCCGAGTTTTTCTCGTTCAGGCGAGATTGGGAAACATCCCTTCGAGACGGTAGGCTGAGGCCATGAACCCTTTCGAGGACCTGGCCAACGAGTTCCTGCGGCGAGTCGACGGCTGTCACGGCATGCTGTCGCGGCCGAACGATACACACTATTCCCTCGCACTGGTGACGCATGCCTTGCAGTGGATTCGTGCCCAGTTGTCACAGGGCAAAGCGCTGACGAGCTCGGGCGAAAGCTTCGTCGCGTCGGCCGCCGCCTACCTCGGCTACCTCGCCTACGTGAGCTACGAGAAGCGGGGCTTCGGTATCGAGATGAGTGCCCAATGGGCCCCCGACACGGATAACAATCACCTCACGCTCTTCGTTTCACGCCATCGCGAGGACGGAGAGCCGGAAACCTACGACCAGGACTTCCTGAGCGACATGAGCTCTGCGGTCCTGCGGCCACCGCGTTCGTTTCCCGTAATGAAGGGCAAGTACTTTCTACTGGAGTCCCTCACGCTGCCTTCGATCGAGTACCTCTACATGTTGGGAACACACTTCATGGATTCTCCGTTCGCGAACGGCAATTGGCCGGCGGGCGAGAACTTCGGCGGCACGGAGGAAGATTTTGCGGTTTCCCGGCAGCTCCTGATCGACGACTTGCACGCCGATCTGAACCTGCCCCAGGATGTCGATCACTTCCGGCAACTCTCGAACTGGGTGGTCTGGCCACCGTACGGCTGGGATCAGAACGACGGACAGCGTTACAACATGATGACACTCGTCGACCAGATCGCGGTCCAGCGAAACGTTCCTCTTGAATACGGCATCGAGTACTTGTACGCCCTCTTGGCTTCACAGTTCCTGCATCTCCGCAATCTGGCATCACGCACGTTGATGGTCCTGGGACGCGGCCCTCGTGACGCAGACGAGACGAGGCTCTTTCTGAACGCCATGAATTCCTCTGATCACCCCGAGGCGGCGGTTCCCATGGTCCGGTTTCGTTGGGTCCTCGAAGGCAACGAGCCTGAGACCATGCCGGGTGCCGAGTTCGTGTCGGAGACCAGCAAGTATTGGCAGGAGATGTTGCGAGAGGCCCCGCGGCAGCCCTGGACTCGGCTGCCGATACTGAACGACCCCGTCTACGAGGGCCTCGCCGAGAAGGCCGCCGGGGGAGACATCCCTGACGACGAGCATCGGGAAGCCCTCGAGATGCTTCGTGATCTCTACCCTGGCGACTGGTTCGCGGAGGTCGCCTACGGCTACTTCTTGTTGCGGGGCTCGGACCCCGATGCAGGAGAACTTCTGCTGCGGGAAGCCGTCGAATCCTCGCCGGGAGACCCAACGGCGCACTTCACACTTGGCGCCTTCTGTCGCCAGCGTGGCCGCAAGGACGAAGCCCTGCAGCTCTACATGGACGCGGTCAGCCTCCAGCCATGGGATCCGAACACGGTAGCCAACGCGATGTGGATGCTGACCGCCGACATGGTCACGTAGTCCATAGCCGCTGAGGATTCACGGCAGGGCAAACGACTCAGTCTTTCTCCCCGAGGTTCTCTCTGCCGGCTCGGTTTTCCTCATACAGGCATGCACCTGTGACGAAGACGATATTGACCTCAATGAAGCCCCGGATCGCACCCATCACGCTGGCATCGAGCTCGCCTGCATTGACGTTCAGGCCGGGCCGAGGCCGCCCAGAGAAAAATCCCAATTGGCGCAACCATTTCGGGGTCTCACGCGTCTTACCGTGTAAGAGACGAGGAAGACACTCCTCGTTCCAAGCTAATTCAAGACCAGGAACCCCAGAGATGCGAGCCAGCACACCCAAGAAGGCACTGAGAGTGGGACTTCTCCTGGTCCCGGCCATCATCGTGGCAGCCGCCCCGGTTGTGGCCTCTTCACCGCGCGGTGCTGAGCCCCCCAGGCCGACATGCGAGAGGGTGCAGGCAACCTGGTTCGAGATGGAGTGGGCTGATCAGGAACGGGCGGAGCTGCAGCGCATCAAGCTGGAGTGGGCCGAGTTGCAGCAGGCCGAGTTGCGGCGGATCGAGTCGCTGATCCCCGAGCTGGAGGTAGTGGATCTGTTGCTACCCGAAATCAAGCAGGCTGAGGTGGACAAATGGGTCGATCTCGAGGCACATATCGCCCCGATCCTCGACGTATCGAAACGCCATGTGGTCATGCTCCGCCAAACACCAGAGATCGAGAGGGCCCGAGAGGTCAGCAAGCACCTGGCATGGAAGTTCCGGGAGCGGCTCGCGCGCATGGAGTCCGACACCACCCATCCCCTGAATCCAGCTATTCAGGCCTTCATCTCGATCGCCAAGGTGCCCGCCCGCGGAATGGCCCCGCTCCAGCAGGCTCTCGTCGGCGTTGCCAAGGCCGCGTCCCACGTCCTGTTGGCCCTTCTCGCCTAAGCTGGATCCCCCAACAGCTCATCGCTGTGTGAATAGGCAGTCTCTGCCAGAAGCCCGCCCGGAATCTCACCGATTAGCCTCGCCGGCAGCACCTTGTTTCCGAGATCCACGGACAGCGGGGTGCGGGTAACGATCCGCAGGTAATTCCCGGTCAGGCCTGACCAGGCCAAGGAGCCTTCCTGGAGTTCAGATGTCTCCCACAGAACGTCCATCACACGGCCCATGAATCGATGCTGGTAAGCCCGCTGGGCTTCAGCTCCCAGGATGTGCATCTGCTGGCTACGCAGATGGGCCAGCGCCGCTGGCACACGATCGGGCATCGTCGCCGCGGCCGTACCTTCTCTAGGCGAGTAGCGAAAGACATGAAGCTTGGCAAACTCCATACGCTCTACGAACTCGAGGGACTGGGCAAACTCCTCTTCTGTCTCTCCCGGGAACCCGATC
>CALAKE010000455.1 GCA_937922775.1 uncultured bacterium
CCCGCATCGCCGTCGGATGAAAGAGCTCCTCACGGAGGGAAGGCTCGGTCACCTTACCTCGGTCGACTTCCACTGGTATCTGGACGTCTACCACGGCGCTTCCTATTTTCGACGCTGGCACGGCAAGAGGCGCTTCTCGGGCACTCTCTTCGTGCACAAGGCCTGCCACCACTTCGATCTTCTCAATTGGTGGGTCGACTCCGAGCCGGAGATCGTCTACGCACAGGGAGCCCTGGAGCACTACGGCAAGAACAACGAGTTCCGCCACAGTAATTGTCGGGGCTGCCCTCATCGCTCGCGTTGCGAGTTCTACTGGGACATCAACACCGACACGCACCTCGTTGACCTCTATGTGAGGAACGAACAACACGACGGCTACCTGCGCGACGGCTGCGTCTGGTCGGAGGAGATCGACATTTACGACAAGATGGGGGCGCAGATCCGCTACGCCAACGGGATACAGGTAAGCTATTCCTGCACGACCTACTCTCCCTACGAGGGCTACCGCATTGCCTTCAACGGTACGGAGGGCCGGCTCGAGGCCTGGGTTCACGAGCGGCAGCCTTGGCCAAGCGAGAGCTACGACGAGCTACGCGTCACCGACAACTTCGGAGAAACCGAGCTGATCCGAGTGCCCCATCCGACCGGCGGCCACGGCGGCGGCGATACGCGCATGCAGGACTTCATCTTTAAGGACCCGGATGCGCCGGACCACTATCACCAGCACGCCGACGTGCGCGATGGCGCCATGGCGGTGCTACTCGGGATCGGAGCACGCAAGAGTGTCGAAAGTGGTGAGCCGATTCGCATCTCCGACCTGACCACGCTCGTGCCGCGGGCCAGGCGAACATGAGAGAGCCCGCTCGGTCACTCAGACCCGCGAGGCAAATTCCTGGGGCCAGGGGGTGGCTGACCATGCCGACTCGCGTGGAGTAGGAGATGCAATCCCTCGATTGGTTCGTTCTCGGCGCTTACGTCTTGGTCGTGACGGGCCTGGGCATCTGGGCGGCACGCCTCGTCCGCAACCCGGAAGACTTCTTCATGGGCGGGCGCCGTTTTCGCAAGACGTTCATGACCTTCTTCGCGTTCGGTGCGGGCACCCACACCGATCAGGCGGTTTCGGTGGCGTCCAAGACCTACACCAACGGTCTGTCGGGCATCTGGTTGCAGTGGATCTGGCTCTTCGCGACGCCCTTCTATTGGCTGATCGCGCCGGTGTTTCGGCGCATGCGTGCGCTGACCACCGGCGACTATTTCGAGCTTCGTTACTCTCGCTCGGTGGCGTCGCTCTTCGCCGGGGTGGCCATCCTTCAGCTCATCGTCAACATCGCAACCATGCTGAAGGGTAGCGGAGCCATGATTACCGCCGTCAGCGGCGGCGCGGTCAACGAGACGCTGGCGATCGTGGCGATGACCATTCTGTTCACCGTCTACGGCGTGGCGGGCGGGCTATCGGCGGCGATCTTCACCGATTTCTTGCAGGGCATCCTGACGGTGGTGTTGTCGTTTCTGATCCTGCCGTTCGCCCTGCAATTGGTGGGAGGGCTCGACGGGCTACGTGCCACGATCAACGACCCGCAGGCGTTTGCCCTCGTGGCCGCCGGTGACATCACGATCTTCTACATCGCGATCGTGGCGTTGAACGGCCTGATCGGCAATGCGACGCAGCCGCACACCATGGGCGTTTGCGCCGCCGGCAAGACCGAGATGGACGGCCGGGTCGGCTTCGCCTACGGCAACATGCTGAAGCGGTTGTGCACGGTCGCCTGGACCTTCACGGGCCTGTGTGCCATCGCTCTCTACCCCGGCATGACCGACTCGCAGCTCATCGACCAGACCTACGGATTGATGGCTCGTGACATTTTGCCGCTGGTCGCACCGGGGTTACTGGGGTTGTTTCTGGCCTCGATGATCGCCGCCGTCATGTCGTCGTGCGATGCGTGGATGATCTCCTGCTCGGCGCTGTTTACCGAGAACATCTACCGGCCCTTCATCGCGCCTGGGCGGTCCGGGACGCACTATGTTCGGGTCGGCCGGCTGGTCGCAATCATCGTGGTCGTCTGCTGTATCGGCTATGCGCTTTATCTGGAGAGCGTCGTTACGGGACTCGAGACCTTCTGGAAAGTGCAGGCGCTGATGGGAATCCCGTTCTGGGTGGGGATCTTTTGGCGACGAGCGACGCCGGCCGGGGCCTGGGCCTCGACTCTCGTGGCATTCTTCGTCGCATTGCTGACCGCGAATGTCTTTGCCGGTGTATTCGACGTCAACGCCTTTGCCCAGGCGAATCTGCCCGCCTACACCGTCTACCAAGGAGAGCTCAGGCTACCTTTCCAGATGCTCGCCTACTTGTCGTGCGGCTTCGCGACCCTGGTGGGCGTGAGCCTCCTGACGCAACCCGTCGATCGCGCCCGACTCGACCGCATGTATCGCGCCCTATACACACCGGTTGTCGAGGGTGAGGGCGCGCCCACGGCTCCCTTCGAGGTTCCGGAAGGTTCAGCTCCGGCGCCAACGGCGAAGATCTTCAACCACCCGGATCTCGAGCTCCGCTATCCGAGCTGGATCGGCTGGTCGGGCTTCATGCTGCTTTGGGTCTGGGTTGTGCTGTTGATTGCCTTCATCTTCTGGATTGTCGCTTGATCGGGCACTTGCCCCGCGGATCAACCCGTGACTGCTTCCGACATCTTGACCGGAGACGAGCGCCACCCCATACGTTCTCGCCATGGGACCCCAGGAAGCGGCGACGCTGCGAGTGAACTTCGCCCAGTTCTTCTACGTCGGGGCGCAAATCATGTGTTGGACCTTCATCATTTGCAGGGCTCGATCATCGACCTGGAGACCGTCGAAGTGCGATCTTGCTCCCCGGCCACAGTGCGAGTGTCGTTCGTGCTGCCACTGATCTGCTTCATCATGATCAACGGCTGCGGGAGGCTCACAATGGCCGGTTAGTGGATCTCGTCGAAGTCGGGAGCCATCCGGACATTTGCGACCTCAGCGGTCGAGTGCCAAAGATCTCCATGCGGGTAGTCGGGGCCGAGGATGCGGTCGAGGCGATCGCGAAGGGTGATGAAGGAATCGTCCAAGCGAAATCGCGCGCCATCGACGACGGCGTTGGGAGACCCGAGCTTCAGAGAGTTGGCGATGTCGGGGCCGGCCAGCCGCGCGCGGCCACCGACTAGAACGAGTGCCATATCTCGTATTCGGGCGGCAAGGAGAGAATTGGCCGCCGAGCCTCGGTTCGGCAAGACGATCAGGTCGGCCCGGCCCCCGGGCTCGAGGGTTCCGCGACCGTCGAGAATCTTGAAAGCGGCCGTTGCCCGGTGAGTGACCATGGCCAAGAGTTCATCCGGTGAAGCCTGGCCAGTTTCGGCAGCACACCGCAGCTCGTCGAGGAGTGTGAGGCCACCGCTTAGGGTCGAATCTGTGCCGAGAGCAACGTTCACCCCCGCTTGGCGCAAGGCGGTGATGGGGGCTGTTTGTCCGTAGAGGTGGAGATTCGAGATGGGGCACCAGATAACCTTGCAGTTACGGCGGGCCAGAATTTCGATATCGTCAGCCGACAGCGCCATGGCGTGGACGAGAAATGTGTTCTCGTGGAGCAGGTCGAGTCGCTCGAGCTCTCGAACCTCGGCCCCGGCACGATCATCGGTGCCCTCTGCGGCGTGGATGACGAAGGGGCGATCCGGTCGATAGCGCCGATGCAGTCCCTTCTCAAAGCCCAGGGAGTGCGCCCACGCGCAGCGAACGACGCCCACGGGGAAAGCGCTGGATGCGAAGGCGCGACGATGCCAGGGGTCATGGTGAGCAACGGCCGTCGATCCCCCGAAAACGTTGCGCCAGGCACCCCAAGCCAACCGATCTGCCTGGGGCGCTCGCTCGAGGTCGCGGATGGGGCTCTCGTCGGGTCGATAGATCTCCTCGGCCCAGTCGTAGAAGGACGAGTAAGGAGGCGTGCCCAGGGCGGGCAGGAGGTCAAGACCCAGATGGTCGTGAGCGTTCACAAGACCAGGAAGCACCCAGTGGCCTTCCAGGTCGACGATAAGATCGCGGCGACGGGGCCGCAGGCTCGCCGATCGCTCGAGGATCCGCCCCTGGGCAATCCGCAGGTCTCCTCTCTCCTCGCAGCCCTGGCTGGCCCAATTCACCCGGCGAAGCAGGTAACCCATCGCTAGCAGCCCGGACCGTGACGGGATGAGGCAGCCTTCCGAGCACGGAGACCGAACAGCACGGGTAGCCCTTCCCAGGTGCGCTCCTGGAGGTCCTCGATCGGGCAGGCGAGGTCGCGGAGTGTCCGGAAATACTCGCCCAACAGGTGGACATGCTGCTCGACTGAGCATTCCTCACCTTGGAAGGTAAATGATCGTTCCCAACCTTGGAGCGTAGCGAACGGATGAAAGCAGGTGATTACCAGCGCTCCCCCTGGTCGCAGAGTTTCGACCATCGAACCGAGAGCTCCCGGGAGGTCCTCCACGTGGCCCAGCGTGAGCGCGCAAACCACCAGGTCGAATTGACGGCTTCGAAAGGGAAGGGCCTCGGCGCAGGCGACGCATGTGCGACCCCTCATCGCGGACCGGATCGGATCACGCAACAACATCTCGGAAACAAGATCCGTCGCTAAGACATCCGCGCCACCGGCGAGTAGCTCCTCGGTCACACGACCGGTGCCGGCTCCGACCTCGAGAGTCCGTAGATCTCTCACCTTCATCATGAGGTGTCGCCGAATTCCTGCCTCGAGGCGTTGAAGCTCGTTCGCCTCATTCGCGTAGGTCTCCGACCAGCGCCGATAGGCCTCGGCGACATCAAGAGTTGTGGCCGACCGGCGCTGCCGAGCCCCAGTCCTCCATGGACGCCAACCACCTCGCGCGGGGCGCTTCATCGCCCCTCGGGCTCTGGGCTCGAAGAGTCGAAAGTCCGTCGCGCCGCCATCGAGACCCAAAAGAGCTGGCCATGGCTTCGGTTGTTCATTCGTGTCGTCCTTTCGAATGATCAGCTCTGCGACGTGTCGATTCAGATGCTCTCTCTCTGTGGTTCCCGTAATCGAACGAACCGTCGCGCCAGGTCGAGCTCCCACGGTTTGCCGTACCGGCCCGTGGAGTATCGCCAACCTGCGAGCCGACGGAGCAGATTCTTACCCCACTGCGGCGTCGCATGGTCCTGAACGGTGGGGAAGCGACAGTAGAGAACCTTCGAGAAATCCTTGACGCGCTGGCGCAGCGCAGGCGTGAGCCAGGGGGCGTCTTGGTGGCAGACGAAGTCGATCCATCGCTGCTCGGTCCATTCCTCGGGCGTTGTCGGGAGCCCGGGCCCGTCAGGTCCGTAAATCTGCAGAACCGGTATGCGAGCGCCCGATCGATCACGCCCCTCCCAAGATGGGTCCCGTTGTGGCGTGGGACTGTAGAAGTAGAGAATGACCTCGCAGATCGGGTGGATCGCCTTCAGCTTCTTGATGAAATGAAACGTGCTTTCGATCTCACCCTCTGGATCTTCGGGACCACCCAAGACGAACGAAAACTCAGGGACCACCCGGTGCTCGCGGCAGCGGTGGGCAACCTCGAACGTGTGTTCCACTCGAGTCCCCTTCTTCATTCTTTTGAGGACGGAATCACTCGCCGCCTCCGCCCCGATGTAAGTCATTCTGAGCCGGCTTTTTTCGATCAGCTTCCACGTCTTGTTCGAGAAGTTGGCGAGTGTGTCGGCTCGGGCATAGCACCACCAGGGAAGCTGAAAGTGTCCGAGGAGATCTAGGACTTCTACGCTGGTCTCTTCGTGGTCGAAGAAATTGTGATCGTAGTATTGGACGGCGTTTGCTCCGTATTTGTCGCGCAATGTCGTCAGCGCGGCCGCCAACCGGTCGGTGCTCTGAAGGTCGGTGTGGCCGTTGAACATGGATACTACGCCACAGAAACTGCAGTGGTATCGACAGCCGATCGCCGACTGGTGTACCGCCGTGCGTGAGCCGAGAAAGCTCGGTCCGAGGTATCGACCCAGATCCCCGAGTCGTTCATACGGGTAGGCGGGATATACATTCGGCGGGCGAAAGGGACGGTCGAGGTTGTGCACGATTTGGTCGCTCCGCTTCCAGGTCAGACCACGAACCTCTTCCATCGACTCCCGGCTACCGCCCGATGAAACCTTGGCTCCGGAGCTCGACGCCATGGACGTGCCAGCGCCAGGAAGCCTTTCCAACAACTCCAGCAGCGTGTCCTCACCCTGACCACGAATCACGAAATCCACATAGGGCGCGTTGATGGCCGAGTCAGGATACAGGGTCGGGAAATAGCCACCCCAGGCGATGGGTACCGCCGGGGAATGCCTCCGAACCGCTGATGAGATCTGTATGGCTGGTGCGACCTGCGGCCCAGGCATCACGGTGACCGCAACCAGCGCCACATCCGATGACTCGAGGAGATTCTCAATACGGAGGATGGCCTCAGGATCGATGTTGCCGTCAAGGATCTCGAAGTCCCATCGACCTTCGAGGGCGGCGCCTAACGCCAGGAGCGACAGCGGCAGCCGCGCCGAGCGAGGCGAGCACACTGCCGGATTGACGAGGAGAACGCGTCGCGTCACGGGGCAGGCTCGCCAGTCCTGGAGCTCTGTCCATCACGATCGTTCATGGGAACTCCTCGAGGAACCACGAATAGGTCTTCTGGAGCCCAGTTTCCAGGTCCGTCTTCGCTTGCCACCCGAGTGAGTGCAACCTGGAGGTGTCAAGGAGCTTGCGTGGCGCGCCGTCGGGCTTATCCGGATTGAAGCGAATCTCGGCTTCGGGGAAAACAATGTCCCGGATCAGAATGGCCAACTCGCGGATCTCCACCTCCTGACCGGTCCCGATGTTGATGTGGCCTTCGTCGGAATACTCTTCCATCAGAAACACGCAGGCGTCGGCGAGATCGTCAACGTACATGAACTCCCGTTTTGCGGTACCGGTTCCCCACACCGTCACATGAGTGTCGCCGGCCAACCTTGCTTCGTGAAAGCGGCGAATCAACGCAGCAATCACGTGAGACGACTTCAGGTCGAAGTTGTCGCCTGGACCATACAGGTTTGTCGGCATCACACTGACGAAGTTGCACCCATACTGTCGACGATAGGCTTGACAGAGCTTCATCCCGGCGATCTTGGCTATCGCGTATGGCTCATTCGTAGGTTCCAGCGGCCCCGTGAGCAGTGCTTCCTCTCGCATCGGCTGCTCCGCCTCGCGCGGGTAGATGCACGAGCTACCAAGATAGAGGAGCTTTGTCGTGCCCTGCCGATAGGCCGCGTGCACTACGGTCGCGTGAATCATCAGGTTGTCGTAGATGAACTCGGCCGGTCGGGTAGCGTTGGCCCATATGCCAGCGACTGTTCCCGCCGCCAGAAAAACGTAGCTGGGCTCGAATCTCTCGAACCACGCATCAACGGCTGCCTGGTTCCGCAAATCGAGCTCCGCACGAGTCGGCAGAAGAAGATTGTTGAATCCCTGCTCTCGCAGCTTGCGAACAAGGGCCGAGCCCACGAGGCCCTGCTGCCCCGCCACGTAGATGCTTGCCTGTTTATCGAACATCACCGCCGCACCGTCGTTTGTGGTCTGATGTAGAGCAAAACACTAAGATACCGCTGATCATGGGCTCAAGATCGACTCGGAGGGGGGAGCGATCGGAGAGTGTCCTACACGATACCGTAACGGGGTAGCGCAAGATGAATCCTTCGCGTCGCGTAGCACACGCTCCCGGGCCCCGCCGAGGCATGGTATTCATGGTTCCGGGCTTCCCCGGGAGCGAGGTGGACACATCGTGTCTGCCGGCGATCCAAAACTACGTAGACGCCTTTTCTGCGTCAAGAGTCGACCTCGAGATCCACGTGATCGCATTCCAATACCCGTTCTTCCGTGCGGAGTATGAGTGGAAGGGAGCAACAGTTCACGCTCTCGGGGGGAAGAACCGAACGCGCATGAGGCGTGCACCGACCTGGGTACGTGCGATTCGCACTTTTCTGAGGCTGCGCAGACGCACCGATGTGGAGGTGCTGCACACGTTTTGGCTGGGCGAATGTACTCGAGTCGGGCAATGGCTCGCCAGGGTCTTCGGGATCCGGCACGTCGCCAGCATCTGCGGGCAGGACGCGCTATCAACGAATCCGTACCTACCGCGCCTCAGGCTGGATGATTTGGTCCTTACCGCCGGGTCCAGCTTCGCCTCGGATGTCTTCACGCAACACTCCGGCGCTGGGAGTGTTCACGTGATCCCACTGGGACTCGATACGAAGCACCTGGAAGCCATCGACCCCCCGCCCGAGCGAGACATTGATGTGATCGGCGTCGGATCGCTAATCCCTTTGAAGGACTACAGTGCGTTTCTGGATATCGTTGCCGCCCTCAAGTCGCATGTTCCCGATGTCAGCGCCTGCATCGTCGGTGGCGGCCCCCAGCAGGAGGCGCTCGAGGAAGACATCGTGCGGCAAGGACTGCAAAACAACGTAGTCCTGCTGGGTCATCTACCGCGAGACGAGGCCTTCCGCTACATGCTGCGCAGCAAGGTGTTCCTGCACACCTCGAAGTACGAGAGTCAGGGCTACGTCTTTCTGGAGGCGCTCTTTGCCGGGCTGCACGTGGTCTGTTACAACGTCGGGTACACCGGCGACAGCGACCGAGTGTTCAGGTGCCGGTCGAAGCAAGAGCTCGTTGCCGCGGTCACCAACCTGCTTGTCAATCCTCGTCCGTCGGTTCGGCAGGAGGTGCTGAAGGCAGAAGACACGGTACGTGCGTTCCAAGCAATCTACGGCGATTGACCCCGTGGCCCCATACTTCCTCAAGAAGCTCTTCCTCAAAACGGCGATCGCGCTCCCGGCGCCGCGTGTCGTCTACAGGCTCAGTCGTCTTTACCATCACACAAAGGACGGCGAGAACTTCGGTGATATGACGATCAACGGGGAGGTGCGCTTTCTCCGCTCTCAGGCGCCCGACTGCGACGTTCTCTTCGACGTCGGCGCCAATCGGGGTGAATGGACACGGCACGCCTTGGCTCTTACGGAAGAGGCTCAGATCCACTGTTTCGAGCCGGTATCGTCTCTTTACCGATCGCTGGTCGCGAATCAGCTTCCCGAGCGTGTGGTCTGCAATCAGGTCGGATTGTCCGATGAGCCCGGTGAGCGTCAAATAGATCTCACCACAATGTCTTTGTACGGCCACCGGCAGAGTCCCGACAGTGGTCCGGCGCCCTCGCTGACCGAGGAAGTGCGGCTCGAGACCCTGGATGCATACTGTGCCGGAAACGGCGTAGAGCAGATCGATCTGCTCAAGCTGGATGTAGAGGGCCACGAGCTGGCGGTGATGCGCGGCGGGCTGAGCATGTTGCGCGAGGGACGCGTGAGGAGGATTCAGTTCGAGTATGGACCGAGCAATATCTACTCGCGGGTGCTGTTGCGCGACATGTTCGCGTTCTTCGAAGACCTGGACTACGACGTCTTCAAGATCGTTCCTCGGGATCTCGTCAGAGTGAAGACGTACGACCCGCAGCTCGAGAATTTCCAGTACAAGAACTTCGCGGCGCTACATTCCTCACTCGCGACGAAGCGAGGCTGAGTCATGTCCGAAGACTTGGACCTGGTCCAGCTCCTGGCGTGCCCCTCATGCGGAGAGAGAATGGTTGAGGAGGCCGATGGCGTCGCGCGTTGCTCGATCGAAGGAACGCGCTACGTTCGTGAGACGGGGATATGGCGACTCTTGGCCCCGCCAGAAGACCCGCTCCTAACCGGCTTTCTGGCCTACTACCAGGCGGTGCGGCGAGAAGAAGGCTGGGGCGACGATGGCGACGGATACTACCGGGACCTCCCATTCGAGGACCGATCCGGCCGTCATCCGGCGATCTGGCGCATTCGAGCGGCCACCTATCGAGTGTTTCTTCGCACTGTCATGGAGCCGATCGAGGCGGCGCACGGCAAGAGGAAGATTCTCGATCTCGGGGCCGGGAACTGTTGGCTTTCGTACCGGCTCGCCGGAAGAGGGCACGAGGTAGCCGCGGTCGACCTCAATGACGACCTGCGGGATGGCCTCGGGGCCTCTGTCCACTACGGGGCCGAGACGCAGTTCGCGTTGATCCAGGCATCATTCGACCATCTTCCATGGCCTGCCGATGTGATCGATCTGGCGATCTACAACGGCAGCTTTCATTACAGCATCGACTACCGTGCCACCCTGCGAGAAGCGCTTCGCGTGCTCCGCCCTCGGGGCCGCATCGTGATTCTCGATTCTCCTTTCTACCGCCGCTCTAGCAGCGGGCTGGCCATGGTTCGAGAGCGAGAGCAGGCATTTCGGGCAGACCACGGCTTGGATGCTGGGTCGATGACCAATGAGGGGTTCTTGACTTACACCCGCCTGAACGCGCTGGGGCATCACCTGGGTATCACTTGGAAGGTGATACACCCGTACCGTGGAATCCGTTCGGCTCTTCGGCCTCTGAAGAACAGGATCTCGGGGCATAGGGAACAGGCCCGCTTCCCCATCGTCACGGGTTCCGCGACATCGGGTGGAGCCTCGCGATGAGCCTGCGCCGCGCCGTCCTGCCAACGAGATAAGCAGCGGGGTCGCCCACAGCCAGGTAGCGGATGCCGCGAAACCGCTCCGGCCAGATCTCGGGGTCCTCCCTGTGCAGCTCTCGATAATCGCCAATCTCCAACTCCCAGAACACTTCGGCTAGCTCAGCCAACCGGTTGGCGCGCGCCGCGTACCGCTTGAGTCGTCGGCACGAGACTATCGAGCCCCGCTGGCTGGTGTGGGCGTCCAGCGCCGAGTCGTGAGCGGACGCGACGCTCGAAATATCCAAGACCCGGTTGGCGAGAACGGCGCTCAGCGGCACCTGTACTTGGTAGATACGGATCAGCGGTCCAGCATCTCCCGAGTAGCAGGCTGATAGTGCCCCTGCCAGACCGTGCGCGATCGCGTGATGCTCAGGATGAAAATCGACCCGTGAAGGCGCGTATACGAGCGATGGTTCACAGCGTCGCAACACTTCACACAGTTGCAAGTGGAGATCGGCCCCACGCCACTCACCTTCCGGCAGCCCGAGCCATTCGAATCGGTCGACAGCCAAGGTTGCGGCCGCGGCTTCGGCCTCACGCTGTCGGATCTCTGCCATACGCTGCGGGGCTAGGCCCAAAGCACGCGATCGTCGTCCGTCGGTGACGTAGGCGACGCTCACCTCATCGCCGGCCTCTCGGTGCCTGAGTATGGCACCGCCGCAGCCGACGACCTCGTCGTCAGGATGCGGCGCTACTACGAGCACCGGCCCCTGACGGCTGCAGGACATCTTCTCTGCTCGCGGTGGACGCACGCGACTCAGAAGGCCGAACCCGGTGCCCCATAGCTGAGCAGACCCATTCTGCATGGCCGCCACGAGCCATTGCGGGGGCTTTGGTCGCTGCCAAGTTGGCGCGCTAGATGAGATCGAAGTCACCTCCCGCAAGCTTCCAGGGCCCCGAATCGCGAAGCGTCTCAATATTGAGATTCGGATCCAGGATCACGGCGTCGACCCTGAAGGTCCCCCAGCTGAAGACAAAGCCCTGACGGCGAAAAAGCCGATGTTCGCGACTGCCGGGCACTGCCAGGGCGATCGCGATCTCTGCACCTGCGCCCCTCAACCTGGCAGCGGTCTCACGGAGGAGGCAGCCACCGATGCGGCTGTCTGCATGCTGCGTCACCAGATCGGCGATCGTGCCGATCCGGCGGCCGCTGGCCTCCTGTAACCCATATGCCGTGTATCCGCGTGCACGTTGGCCGTCACTGGCGACGACGACCCCATAGGGAGAACCGGGTCTATCGAGGAACCTGTGGAGCAACCACTCTTTGTCGCGCCGAAGCGCTGGCTGCTCGGTCGACTCGAGCGCGCCCGCCAGTTGGTCGAAAGCTGTCTCGGCCTGAGCACGATTTACGGTGTCGAGCTCGAGGCCCGGCGGTCGCGACGGGCCGAAGTCCCAGAGCTTGTTCCAGAACCTCCCGCCAACCTCTATCCCCGGCAATCGTCCGAGTCGAGTCCGCCTCGCCAACAGCAACTCGGGTCGAAGGGCACGGATCATCCAGCGCAGGGATGAAACCCGTTGCCACCCCAGAGCGTCGGCGCGCGACCCGTACCGCTCATTGGGCATGCCGAGGACGAACGCTACCCCGGCGGCGCGCCAGGCGGCGTGAGCGCGAGTCACGACCGCAGTGAAGGCTCCTTGGCGGCGAAACTCGGGAGCCGTCATCGCATCAACCGCCACCATCACGAAACGCTCCCCTTCGGGAAGGCAGATGCGCCGCGGGATTCCCGCATACTGACACACCGGTTGATCCTGGCTGTCCACCGCTACCCAAACGTTGGGGAAGTCCTCCGCATGATCGCGGAGCTTCCACCTCCACAACTGCGACGTCATCGATCGCTTGAACACCCGTTCGAACAATGCAGCCAGCGGCACCTCGTCGCTCGGCTGATAGGGGCGGCAGGTCCATTGCTCGCGCCGACTCATGATCCTCTCGTTCTCACTCCCCACCAGCCCGCCACGGTGGCAGGTGCAGGGTGCAAACGCAATTGCGGCAGATATCGTCACTCGCGACGTCGAGATTGCGGCGAAACGCGATCGCCTGATCAGCGTTCAGAATCTGACTCAGGGGCGCTTTGTGAATGTTGCCGAGGGGTGTGTGGAAGAAACATGGTCGCACGGTTCCATCCGCCTCAATTACGGCCGACACCCATGGAGCGTTGCATGTTGGGGGATCTGCCTCGCACTGCCCGCTGAGCGCCCGGTAGTGTCGCGCAATTCGCCGGAGCTTATCGGGTGACTCGGCGATGAATCCAGACTCGAAATCACTGCGAGAGCTCATGATCAAATCTTCAATCAGGTGCTCGAGTTCTCGCGCTTCATTGTCCCCAAGACCCACCTCGGCGGCCCTGTCCGGCTGCCAGCGAACCGGGCGGTTGAACGCCTCCGTCGTGAGATCAGCCGCCAGGAATGACATCTGGTCCAGAGGGATGTCACGGGCGGCCTCGATGATAGTGGGCACATGCTCGTAGTTGAGGCGCTGGATCACGCACCGGCCGGTGACCCGATACTTGGGATCGATTCGCCGCAGAGCCCTGACACCGTCGGCGAGGCGGTCGAACGCCCCGGGGATGCCGCGAATCCGATCGTGCACCGCCCTGCCTCCATCGAGGGACACGATTACCTCGTCGCACCACAGCACGACCTCACGAGCGTGTTGTTCGAGGCTCAGGCCGGTGGAGAGCAAGGTAATCCGAACGCCTTGCTCCTTGAGCAGCTCGCACAGCGTCCAGAGATTGCGGTGCATCAGGGGCTCGCCACCTGACAGCACGACGGACCGGACATCAAGCCTGCCGAACGACTCGAGATGGGGAGCGAGATCGTCGCGAGAAAGCTCGTGTCGGCGGTTGTTCGCCTTCCAGATATCGCACATCACGCAGCGGCAATTGCAGCGACTGTGCGGCATGAGGACCACTACCGGCAACGCGTGGATCCGATGAGACAACAGCGTCAGGGTGCGCTTGAGGATTTGACTGAGAGCAGGCATCTGATAGCTGCGTCGCGATGGAAGGGTGGCTCGGTTCGCGACCACTACGATAGCTCACCACCCCACAATGTGATTTGGGCACTCTAACACCGGTATCCGTGCCCAGGCTGTCGGTCGGTCTCGAACGGATCGCGGAGCCGGACGCTTCCCGATCAGCGTCGCTCGAGGATAGTCAGGTGGTGATCGTTCAGCCAGGTGGCGGGGAAGGTGCCACCCAATCGCCGGTCGAGTGTCGCCATCTTCGAGAACAGGCGGGGCCACCTGTCGACCAGGGAGCGAAAGTCGGTAGGCGGAAGAAACACACCGACTCCGGCGGTCTCAACGAGTCGGAACCAGGGCTCGAACTCCTGCCGGACTCTGCGTGGCGAGGCGTACCACACCCGAACGGGCTCCCCTTCACCGACTCGGGCTTCCGGGTGTCTACGGAAACGCCGGAAGGCATCTTTGACACGTCCGCGCGCCAAATGACCCAAGACCTCCCACGGGCAAAAGGGGCCCATGACAACCAACAGCAGACGACCTCCCGGCCTCACCCTACGAGCCAATTCTTTGGCTAAGGCCTGCAGCTCGGGCACGCAGTTGAGGGCGCCGAAATTCGAGTACGCTCCGTCGCATTGGGCCACGCCGCAGGTACCATCGAGATGGAGAGCGAGCTCCGAAAGGTCTACCTGGCACCATGTGATTCGGTCCGCCGTCTCTGTCTGCTCCGCCTTGGCGCGGGCCAGGGCAAGCATTGCGGTCGACGCGTCAAAGGCCGTGACTCGGACGCCGCGCTGCGCCAGCCATACAGCGTCCTCGCCGGTGCCGCAGCCGAGATCGAGTACATGACTGCCGGGTTCGAATGATTCCTCCAGCTTGCGACAGACTTCGCTACGCAGCAAGCGCCCCAGACGGTGATCCGTGAAGTCGGCGTCGTAGTGTGACGCAACGGCATCGAACGCGTTGCCGGTCACGACTGAGGAGGCGACGGTGGTGGAGCCGCGATCGGCTCCGCGGAGGAGGATGGGAGGGGCTGAGGGTGGCCACGCTTCGGTTCTACCTGATGCCGTGTGCAGAACATGCCGAGACGGCCCAGCGCGGCATTGATAAAGAGGACGATCCGCCTGGCCCGGCCGCGCACGCCGTAACCTTGATCACGGCTCAGAGCAACTTCGTTCACCAACCAGCGGATGGCGAACCGGTAGAACAATTGAGACCGCCTCCCGGCGACAGTAAGGTCACGGTCGGACCCTTCTTCCCAGCTCGTTGGCGACACAACGCGGTCGGCAACTTGCCGATAGTATTCCGTGCCTTTGATGGGGTAGGCCACGGTGGTGAGGTACTCGTCAGGTGCGGCGACTTTGAGATAGTCGACCGTTTCTGCGATGTCATCCTGCGTCTCCCCCTCGTAGCCGAGCATGATGAAGGTACCTGCCTCAATCCCGTGGCCTTGCAGCAGCCCGATGACCTCTCGCATGCGAGAGGCGTTCGTTCGGCGTTTCATCGCATCGAGCATACGCTGCGAACCGCTCTCGGCGCCTACCCACAGCCGGAAGCAGCCCATGTCGGCAAGCGTCCGGATGATCTCGTCGTTCAGTCGATCTTCACGCGAGATGGCCTCGAATGGGACTCTCAGCCCGCGCTTCTCGAGCTCACCCGCATACTCGTAGATCCAACGATGGTGCACGGTGAACACATCGTCCGCGTACCAGAGCATTTCGGGCTGAAATTCCTCGACAATCGACTCGACCTCATCGGCCACGTTTTGCGGTGAGCGGCGGCGATGAGTGAAGCCGAACACGCTGTGGCTGCACCAGCTACACTGATATGAGCAGCCACGGGAGGTGATCAGGGAGACTGCTCCCTTGCCGCGCTCACGACGCCAAGCCTCCAGGTAGCGCGGGATATCGATTGCATTGCGGTCGGGAAAGGGTTGGGCGTCGAGGTCGCTGAGAGGGGGGCGGGGAGAAGTCTCAACGATCCTGCCGTTCGGCGCCTGAAAGGCGATGCCCCGGATATTCTCGAGGTTTCGTGGCCCATGCTCGAGGAGATGCGGGATGAGTTCCTCGAGCGTGAGCTCTCCTTCACCGCTGACCACGACGTCCGCTCCGCGGGCCAGATACTCCTGGCGGTAGCTATACGGCTCCGGCCCCCCCAGCACCACGATGGCACCCTGATCCTTGGCCATGCGAGTCATTTCGAGCACGTTGGGGCGCGTTCTGAGATTGCCCGAAATGCCGACGATGGGTGGTCTTCTGGTTACAACGAGCCTGTCAAACTCGCTCGGACGGCTGAACGTGGTGTCGAAAACCTCCACCCCGATGTCGCACTGCTTGAGGTGTGACGATAGGTACAGGATCCCCAAAGGTGGATAAGGGTGTTTCTCGGTCGGGTCCTCTTCGAGGTAGTAACCGTGCGTCAGCAGTAGATCCATGACGTTTCTTCGCGACTGAAACTCGTCAACCCGGTTGGTACTGAGGCCTCAACTCGCTGCCTCAGGACAGCCTGGGCGTAGGGTGCAGCCTCTCTATGAGCATCTGCTCTAATGGCAGCCCGTAGAAGTCCCGGCGGCAGCGCCAGCGCGACACTGCCTGAAGCGGCCAGCGCCACCATGTCTGAGGGCCGCCAGCGAAGCGATTATAGAATTTGAATCGTTCGATCAGGCGGTACTTCTTCTCGCTCACCCATGGCGCGGCCGAGCCGATGAAATCGAAATCGGCCCACTCGTCCAGTGTCGATGGCAACTCGTGGCCCAGCCGGACCATATCTTCCGTGATCCTCGAACCCGGGTAGGGCTTGAAGTAGAAGATCGGCGTTTCGAAGCCGGGGCTCATCCCCCGCAAGCGTTTGATGAGTCTGAGCGTCTCGACAACGCTATCATCACTCTCTCCGGGAAACCCGACGATGAAGGGGAAGATGCCGGACACTCCATGCCGAAGGCACAGATCGGCCGTTGCCAGAACTTGCTCTACAGTCAGGTCCTTCTGCATCCAGTCCAGCATCTCTTGCGATCCCGACTCCACGCCAACGAGCACCCGACGCAGACCGGATCGCACGCAGAGTTCGAGATTCTCTTCACCGAGGCGGACACCCTGGTCGGCGCGCAGCGTGGCCGTCCATTCGAACGAGAGACCACGATTCAGAAACTCGTGAGCGATCTCTGTAGCCCGCTCGGGATATGTGAAGAAGGTCTCATCTTGAAACGCCAACTCGGTGAAGCGATGACGCCGCCACAAGGTCTCGACTTCCCTGCCGACCCGGGAGGGAGATATGGCCGTCCAGCGACGACCGTAGACAAACGGATCGGCGCAGAAGGCGCAGCGGAAGTAACAACCCACCGACGAGATGTAGTCGATCTGGCGTTGCGCCTTCAGGCTGAAGTAGCGGTCGGTCGATATCAGCTCGTAGTCGGCGGCCGCCAGGTCGTTCATCGAGACTATGGGGCGAGCCGGGTTGAGCACGGTTTGGCCCTCGCGGCGAAAGGCCACACCCTCGAGGCCGCCGAGCTCCTCCCCGCCGGCAAGCCTCTCGACCAGCTCGGCGAAAGTCGCCTCCCCCTGACCCTGAACGGTGATATCGACGGACGGCTCGCTCAACGTCTCCAGAGGAAAAAGCGATGCATGCCATCCACCCCAGACTACCGGCAGGTCCGGGCATCGCGCCTTGGCCGCACGGCTGACCTTCAGAGCATCGCGCAGCGGATCGCCCGTGAGGACTGTGATTCCGAGCAGCAGCGCACCTTCGCTCTCCCGGAGCACCCTCTCCAGCGGGTCTGCCTCCAGCCGACCATCGATGATCCGCACATCGAACTCGCGCCGATCAATGCACGATCCATTGGCCAGGAGCGCCAACGGCATGGTGAAAAAGACGGAGCACGGATTGTAGAGCACGATTTTCGGCTTGCGACTCATTCGGAGCGCTCGGGTGTCGGCACCGCTGCCTGTTCTGGTGTCATCGCCGGGGGCGAAGACGGGACCCGCCGTTCCGAGATGCCCATCAACTGTCGCATCCGGAACCGTGCAAGCGGCAACGTGGAACCGTGGTAGACCGCAGCCGCTGCCAGCCGGAAAGCTCCGCGGTCGAGGTGGGCTGGCCGGCGCAAGAGACCGAACAACCTACGAGCCGCGCCTCGGGCCCTGAACTCTTTGTGCAGCACGAGATACAACTGTCGATAGAAATCCGTCGTATAGGTTCCGACGAACATCATATCGAGGTCCTCGGAGTCCACCCAGTTCTGCTTGTCGCCGAGCTCCCGCTGCACCGTCTCGTAGAACTTGGTGCCGGGGAGCGGATAGGACACCGACATGCCGATCTCGTCAGGCCGGCAATCGCGCACCATTCGGCGCGTCAATTCGATGTCTTCGCGCTCCTCGCCCGGATATCCGAACTGCAGGAAGAAGCCCACGCGAATGCCCGCAGCGTGTAGACGTTCGCAGGCTGCGTAGATCTGCTCAACGCGCGTACCCTTCTCCATGGCGTCCAGGATCTTTTGGGAGCCTGATTCCGCGCCAACCCAGACGGTGTGAGCACCTGCGCGCGCGAACGCATCGATCTCGCCCTCCCGCAGCAACAAATCGACCCGGCTCTGGCATTTGAAATCCACCCGAGCATCACGAGCTTCCAGCTCGTCCGCCAGTCGTGCCATCCAACCGGCGCGGAGTCCGATGATGTCGTCGGCGAACCAGATGTGATCGGGGTGATAGGTATTCTTGAGCCGACTCAATTCGTCGGCCACCTTGGCGGGCGACCGGACGTGGTAGGTCTGCCCCCAAATCGGTTTCGCGCACCAGTTGCAGTGGTAGGGGCAGCCGCGCGTCGTCACCATGTTCATCGAGAAAAGACCATGGTGACGTTCCCACACAGCCCGATACTTCGACACGTCTACAAGATCCCAGGCCGGTTCAGGGAGAGAGTCGAGGTCCTTGATCACGGCTCGGGCCGGCGAACGCACAGTTTCACCCGAAACTTCACTCTGGAACGCGAGGCCGGCGATCTGCTCGAGGGGCACCTCTCTGCGCCCGTCCAAACGGTCCAGCAGGGCGCCCAACGTCTCTTCGCCCTCGCCGATGAGGACAAAGTCGGCGCCGTGTGCCAGGTACTCATCGGGATGATCACTGGCATCCGAGCCACAGACGAGCACGGTGTAGCGTCTGCGTTGAGCGGCCTCCATCATGGTGAACGCCGCCTGGCGCATGCGCAGCAGGCACATCTTCGACAGGTAGTTGAAGTTATCCTCGTACAGGACCACGATTCTGGGCCGCCACTGATCGAGCGCGGCCTCCCATTCCGCCTCAGACTCGGCCAGCATTGCGTCGAACAGCGCGACCTCGTAGCCCTGGCGGCGCAGGCAAGCAGCGGCGATCAGAGTTCCCAAAGGCGGGTATGGCTGGCTCAAGCGCATGAGCTTCGGATCGAAGCGCAGGTAGTACGACTGGCCCAACAGGATGTCAGTCATGGCCCTGCCCGTACCGTTCGGAATAGAGATTTGCGTAGACACGGTCGGGCTCGAGCTTCACGCTGCGAGGCGGAAACAGGCGCGCTAACTCGCTGGCGGCAACCGCTTGGCCGAACCGCTCCGCTACGCGATCCCGAAACTCCCGCTCGACTACCGGCCCGTAACCGCCCCGCATCACCTCCTGCCGGTCATCGCGATATGAGCGGCGGAAGTGCTTACGCCGCCAACCCAAGTGGTACAGACGCAATGGGTAATAGGCGAGCAGCGCCTTGTGTAGCGTGCGTTCGAGCACGTGGCCTAGCCGACCACCCAGCAACCATTCGAAGCCGCGGGCGAGGCGAGGGCGAGGAGCGTCCACCAGCCGATCTCTCCGGTCGTTGGCGAAGGAGACGTTCGGGAGGAACTGTTCTATCCAGCGATTGGCATCCAGAAAACGTATGTACGCCAAGTCGCCCCAGAGCGGCACAGCCTGGGCTATTTCACGAGCGTGGTACAGGTTGCGCGGCTCCACTTCCAATGAATCCAACGTCAGGAAGTAGTTAGGGCAGACACGCACTGAGAGCCAGGAGGCGATGCGCCGCAGGAACATGGAGTACACCTGCACTGTCCAGAGCCGGCCAGGCGCGGTGATGAGAAAGAAGTCGACGTCCGCGTCGGGGCGAGCATTTCCAGCAGCCTGAGAGCCGCAAACCGCCACCATGCGGACGAAGGGTACGTAACGCAGCCAACGAGCGTAGCGCGCGGCTGACGACCACCGCTCTTTGCCAATTTGCTGCCGCTGCCGCCGTACCTCTACGATATGCTCACGACCCGAGAGAGTGAGAAACTCTTGGACTCTGGTGAGGTGCGGACCCATCAAGTCCTGCAATGCTTCCTTAAAGGCCCTTTCCACCGGATAGGGGGCCACGAGGTAGCGGTGTAGCTCGTCTTCGGTCAGCGGATAGTCGAACAGATCACTGTAAAGGACCGTCAGAAGAATGGCGCGCTGGAGAGCGGAAAGATCCTCACCTGCGCCGGAAGACATCAATTCGACCTGCCGGAGCAGGCCT